>JBBSYL010000013.1:7070-38947 GCA_038045265.1 Nanobdellota archaeon
CAATTTTCATATCCATATAAGTATATAATACACTTTATGAAAATAGTTTAATTGAAAAGAAATCCCCATAGCTTGCTATGGTTGGGTAAAATGAGGTTAGAGAAATTATTATCTTGTATTCGATAAAATAATTATATTGCAAAGAGTATTAACGATAACTATCTTTTATTATTGGAAGCCCCACAGCTTGCTGTGGTTGGGAGCTTCACAAGGAAAAAATTTTTAAAATCCTCAAGCAAATAATAAAACTGTAATATTAACTACATAGTAGTAACCTAATAGAAAAGTTTATAAAGGGTTTATTCTCATTAAAAAGTATGAATAATCAATTATCTGGAATGAGAAAAGCACAGGAAAGAGAAATACTTCCAGCAGTAGATTTATTTCCACAAGTAGAATATACTGGGAGAAAAATAAACTCTGCTAAATTCGGTCCAAACACATACAATACTAATGTTGATAGTATGGGAAAGAGATATTTTCATTCTAATGATTTATCTAATGTAACTTTTAAACCCTTATCAACTGCTGAATCTCTTGCAGTTGCATGTTATGACTTTGCAAATCTTGCTAAACCTCAAATATTTATTCCTAATTGGTTGCAGGCAGGACTTACCTTAAGAGCATCGGAAGGGGTATGGATAAATCCATTAAGAAACGCTAAAGGAGAAATAATTACAGAAGAAAGAGAGCTTAATAAACACTTAATTCCAAAAAGAAAAGTAAATAGTATATATTTACTTGATGGAGATACTTCTTTCGTTCCATATGATACATTTGAGCAAGGAGTACAAGAGCATGAAAAGTTTTTGAAGAGTGGACTTGCAAGAGGATTAGTTTACACTGCAGAAAAAAGAGCAGATTCTTTATCTCCAATTGCAAACGATACTGAATATACCAATCAAGTTAATGTTCGCGGATTTGATTCAGTTAGAGAACCACTTGTTAAGGTTGTCAGTTTGGGCTCCGGCGGGTACGTCAACGGCGGCAGATTGGTTGTTGATGGCGACGGCGGCGACGGCGGCTTTGCTCTCGGGGGTTTGGTTTCTGGCGAAGCCAGCGCTTAAATTTTTTTTAGATATATTTATTAATAATTCTCTTTTGATAATAATGTCTTAGTTAAGCATTTATGCTTTGCTATGGCCCCACGTCAGTTAATAGTGCTTTCTCACAAGAAAGCCATAAAATTCAATTGTAACATTTAGTAACGATGAAGAAACCAAAAGTGCGCCGAGCGAACAATGAAGCAATGGTGATTTACTTTTAATTAATTGACTACATAGTTCGGTTGTCAGGTTGTGCTCCGGCAGGAACATCAACGGCAACAGATTGAATGTTGATGGCAACAACTGGAACGACAACAACAACGGCTTTGCTCTCGAATGGCTCTAGCAACTAAGACACTTATAATTATGAAAACATACAAACAACTTTACAAAGAGGTTATTGAACCTAGAAATCTTTTTCTTGCTTGGAGGAAAGCAAGGAAAGGAAAAACAAAGAAATTATATGTTATTGAATTTGAGAAAGAGTTAGATAAAAATTTGAAATGGTTGCATGAAGAACTGAAAAATGAAACATACAAGCCTAAAAAATTAATAACCTTTATTTTAAGAGACCCAAAAACTCGTAAAATAAGCAAGGCAGACTTTAGAGATAGAATAGCCCATCATGCTATCGTAAATATTTTAGAACCAATATTTGATAAAACATTTATTTATGACTCTTGTGCAAACAGAAAAGGCAAGGGAAACCTGTTTGCACTAAAAAGATTTGAAACGTTTGCAAGAAAAGTATCAAGAAACGGGATTAATAATGGATGGTTTAATGCGAATCAAGTAAAAGGTTATTGTCTTAAGGCAGACATAAGGCATTATTTTGATGAAGTAAATCATTCAATTCTTTTGAATATTATTGGAAGAAAGATAAAAGATGAGAAAACAATAAACCTTATTCGTTTGATTATAGATAATGGCTATGCTACAATTGGGGGGGGCGAACGACATTCTTTGGGTGAAGCGTCAGGGCAAAGCCCTACGCGTGGAATGCCATTAGGCAATCTAACATCCCAATTCTTCGCTAACGTTTATCTCAATGAACTTGATTACTTTGTTAAACATGAATTGAAAGTAGATTATTACATAAGATATGTTGATGATTTTGTTATTTTGCATAGCTCAAAAGAACAATTACAAAAGTGGAAAGAACAAATTGATGAATTTTTGAGGGAAAAGTTGAAGATAGAACTACATCCTCAAAAATCAAGAATAATCTCTCTTTCAAGAGGAATTGACTTCGTCGGCTTCAGAAATTTTTATTATTATAAATTAGTCAGAAAAAGAAATATACGAAAAATGAATAATCGAATAAGAAATTTCAAAAATTTTAAGGTTTCTTATTGGGATTTAATTAATAGTTATCAAGGTTGGCAAGCATATGTAAAATGGGCTAATTCTTTCAAACTTAGAAGAAAAATATTAAAAGAAATTCATAAAGTTAAGGAAGAAAAATTAAAGTATATAGATACGTTCAAGAGGCGATTAAGTCCCGTAGACGCAACAATACAGCTCTTCACTCAACAATCAACGTCCCAGTTCCCATTCCCATTGAACATGCAAATCTATAAGTCCCTTTTTGAGGAGTAAACTCCACATAATCACTTGGCGTTCTCAAATTCTTCGCAATTCCAAGCTGTCTTATTGTAAAACCCCTATAACATCCCGAGACACTATTGTCTAAGCTTATTCTAACTGGCTGTCCTGCCTTAACAGTTATTGTATTGGGATAATAATTATAATTTTTATAACTTAAAACAACATTCTGCACCTCTCCGCTTACAGAATTTACATTATTATTTTCATTACTACTTCCGCTTCCAGATTTAAGGAAGAAAAATCCAGCTACAACAATCAGCATAAGAACTAATACCGTGTAAAGAACCGACTTCCTAACTATCATTTAGAATCCTCCGCAACCACATCCACCACCGCCAGAACCACAACTTCCTGCTTGAGTATTTGCTTGCTCAACATAATTTCCCGCCTTTCCCGTTCCATCCACAACTGAAAAAGTCCCTTTATACATATTCATTGAACAGGCAATATTAAATGTCCCTGCTTTGTCTGGAGTAAATTCAATTACATTATCCGATGAAGAAACTATCTTTCTTATATTAAAAGCAGATATAATAATTGACTTTGAACATCCAGGCATTTGAGGTATGTCTGCTTCTAATCTCACTTTTTGCCCAACTTTAAATGTGCTAGGCGACATTACATATGTTCCTCCAGAAACAGATAATCTAGCAACTTGAACATCTCCGCTATTTGTTGCTTGTGCAGATACACCATTTATTACATTTCCCGTAACAGAACCATTTGAAAAAAAGAAAAATCCGGCAATTACAACTAATAATACAATTCCTACAAGATATAATGAAGATTTCTTAACTATCATTGGAACAATATACTCCTTGGTCCGAAGACCATTAACCATATAGTTACAGTTGTAAGTATAAAGCTTAATACTATTGTAATAAAACTATCTTCATTCCTCTGTCTTTCCATCTGTCTTGTCTCTTTATAGACCATATAGTTTAATCCAATCATTATTACAGCTGAAACAATAAATACAACCAATCCTGCTAACTTTAGATTGTCATTTATCATCATCACCGCAGTCATTGCGCCCATTATTCCTCCCATAAATCCAGCCATTATTCCTTCCATAATTCCCATAATCCCACAGCATCTTCCATTTATTCCACCAACTATTATTCCAATTACCATCCCAAAAACACTTCCATAAAACATCCCATTTGTTGCCCCAACAAAATATCCTGACAAAAATCCTGCAATCATTCCAAGAGTCATTCCAATCATCATTCCAGACATGCATGGAAATTCCTTAAATGCTCTAACCTGCCTTATAACTGCAATTATTAATGAATATGAAAGAAAAGAAAAAAACAAAAAGAAACCATATTTATCCATAAATCCTGAAATATTTCTAAGCTTAAGATAATATAAAATTCCGAATACAATTAGTGAAGTAAATAGAGAATAAAATACTGTTTTTACTATCTCACCCTCAACTTCATCTTTCATTAATTTATTCATAAATTCACTAAATGACATATCTTATCTTAGAAAAACAGGTATTTAATACCTTTTGTGAAACTAGTTTCATGAAACTAGTTTGATAATTCACAACGCCTTATTCAGCAATTTCACCAAAAAAGTTTCTCTTAGTGCCCATCCGATTATCACCTCTTTGAGAACTCTGATGAAAAACTTTTCTTGACAGTAAAGTTAAATTATATCCTAGAGTATTATTTTTTACTCTCTGAAAATCTGGAACTCTAAAAGAACTACTGGCGGAACCTTGATAAGCTAAAGTATCTGAATTGCCAAAAGCCCAACTATCTAAATAAAAACCAGAACGATCCTCATCACCATTTTTTCCAATTCTACATAACCAATTACCTCTTGCAAAATCAAATCTCTTAATCTTAGGAAGATAAACATTAACAGAATTTACCCCAAAGTTATTATGCAAAAATCCTCCGTATTCTTTAGCCAATTCATTGCTCTGGGCATACCAAACAATTGTATCATTATCTCCAAATCTATCCCAATCGACTTTAAAAGATTCAACTGGTGAAATAAAAACTCTTCTTTCAGGTACTGGCTTACCTGCATCTTCACGAGCAACATCCTTCAAAACATCTACGGCTGATTGTCCTAGAAGTCTAATATGATTGCCTAAATAAAATTCTTCATATCCTAAAGAATGAAGTTTAGTTGCTATTTCTGCGTGAGGAATCAGAACATTAAAAGGAGCTCTAGCAAGTAAAATTCTCCCATCAACAACATTAGTGCTCTCTGGAAGCCACGTTCCTCTTTGGACATGTCTGTCATTCAATTCATTTCTTTCATATCCTTCAATTATATCTCTCATTATTTCTCTTCCATCTGCAAAAGGTTTTCCACCAAGTTGCCTAATACAATGTTCCCAGTTCCCAGCAGTCATTCTTCTTAGAGTCATATCCATATTCATCCAAAATGGTTTATAAATATTTAGAGAATGCACCTCTACCTTCACAACACTTTTAAACCTCTAAATGCAACTAGTTTTATGGAAAACAAAAATGTTGGTTATCTTATTTTGGGAATTTCTGTATTAATAATATTTATAATATTTATATTTAATAATGCTATAGAAGAATTTGGAGAGAAGAGTTGCCCACTTGTTCAGGCAGAAGATTTCTGCCCGACACACTCAGCAATTAATCAACAGACCTATCTTTCTCTGGCAATTGTGGGTATTTTAATTGCAATATCTTTATTTTTGATATTTTCTAAGCCAAATGATAGAATAATAGTAAGGAAAGTAAAAGAGAAGCTTGTGAAGAAAGAGATGAATACGGAGGAATTGAATAAGGAAGAGAAGCAGGTTTTGTCTTTAGTTAAAGAAAATAAGGCAGTTTTTCAATCGGATATAATAGAAAAACTTGCTATGAATAAGGCAAAAGTTACAAGGATTTTAGATAGATTGGAAGGACAAGGATTTATAGAAAGAAAAAGAAGGGGAATGACTAACGTTGTTGTTCTAAAAATCTAAGGGAATTGATTTTTAGAGCCACAAAAACTGAAAGTTTTTGATGTGTTAAAGGAAAATTAAATCCTGCAACATCCTCTGCCCTGCTTTTTAAGATATTTTTGATGATATTCCTCTGCTTTGTAAAATTCCTCTGCTTTAACTACTTGGGTGAAAATCTTTTCTTTCAACTTTTTCTGAACTTTTTCTATAACTTTTAATGCTTCCTTTTTTTGCTTTTCATTATAATAAAAAATTACTGAACGGTATTGACTTCCAATGTCTGGGCCTTGTCTATTATATTGTGTTGGATCGTGAATAGAGAAGAAAAGATCTAGAAGTTCATTATATGAGACTATTTTTGGATTAAATTTTAAATGAACTACTTCTGCGTGACCTGTATTGAGATAGCAAACATCTCTATAAGTTGGGTTTTTAGTGTGTCCGCCCATAAAGCCGACATCAGTTTCAACAACACCTGATTTTTCGTCAAATGCAGACTGAACGGACCAGAAACAACCCGCACCAAAACAGGCTTCTTCGTAATTTTCAAATGTTTTCATAAAAAGAACAGATAAAGATTGTTAATATGCTTTTCTCTAACCACTAGATACTTAACTATAGGAAAGTGCTATTTAAATACTTTTCCCCCACAGTAACTACTTAATAGTAACATTTATATATTAATTCAAAGTATAAAAATTAAGTGGGAAATAAAGAAAAAGGGAGTAAAGGGGAGAGGGGATCTTGGAAAGATTATCCTACCAAGAGGTTTGTGAAGGACATCGCCTACTTTCTTAAAGGGCATAAATCAATCTTTGCCTTCGCAATGTTTGTCAGACTTATCTCAGAACTTGGAAGTTATGCTATTCCTTTTCTTATTGGTGAAATAATTGATGTGTTTACAGAATATCAAAAGACGGGGGCGCCTTTTACTAATTTTTATTACATTCTTGTTGGAATAGCTGTAATAGGCGTTGTCCAGGTTTGGATGAGAACATATTCTAAAACCTATATTGGTGTTGCGGGGGCTAAAGCAAGACAAAATGCAAGACAACTTGCGATAAATAAACTGATGGATCTTGAACTAGAGTGGCATGAGCATGAAGATACTGGAAGTAAAATTCAAAGAGTTAATGCGGGTAGCAATTATATTTATAGATTTTTCTCAAGTTTTCTCTCCAATAATGGAACGGTAGTTTTTACAGGTATTTTTGTAAGTATATTTCTGTTTATTCTTATAGGGTGGAAATATGCATTATTTGCTTTTGTTTATGCGACAATTTATTTAGTCGTGGAAAACCATTTTAATAAACAACAAGCATACTGGACGGACAAATTAAATAAGATAGATGAAAAAATAAGCGGAAAAATTCATGAATCTGCATCAAATGTTTTGTCTGTTAAATCTCTCGGTTTAAAAGGAATATTTAGAAATGCTTCTGAGAAGCGAGAAAATGAATATTATAATATTTGGTATAATGCTAAAACAAGTAGCCATAATAAGCTAAGATATACAAAATCTTTTGGAGCAATAGGCTATGCCCTCTTTGTGTTGCTTGTTGGCTTGGATTTTGTAAATGGCCTCGTTAGTTTGGGTTCTATACTAGTTTATGCAGCTTATTTCAATAAACTAAGAGACTCACTAGATAAAATGAGCGATGCTTCTGTTGAGTATATACAAACTAAATCGGCAGTTGGAAGATTAATGACTATCTTAGGGAGAGATGTATTTGACAGAGAATCAAGCGATTTACTTGAAATTCCTAAAGATTGGAAAGAAATAAGATTTGAAAATGTCTATTTTGATTATAAGGGGGCGAGCGTACTTAGAGATTTCAATTTAGTAATAAATAGGGGAGAGAATATTGGACTTGTAGGAAAATCTGGATGTGGAAAATCTACATTGATAAAACTTCTCCTAGGATTGTATAAACCAAAACAGGGCAAAATATTAATAGACAACACAGATATAGAAAAGTTCAAGCATAGTTCGATTACTAATACACTTACTGCTGTGTTGCAAGATTCAGAAATGTTTGATATGTCTCTAGAAGAGAACATAACTATTTCTGCGCTTCATAAAGATGCAGATATTTTAAGAAAGTCTATTGAAGTTTCAGCTTTGAAGGAAGTTATCAAAAAACTTCCCAAAGGTTTGAAAACAATAATTGGAGAGAAGGGATATAAATTAAGTGGGGGGGAGAGACAAAGAATAGGAATTGCCAGGGCAGTTTACAAAGATACCAATGTAATTCTACTTGATGAAGCTACATCCCATCTTGATAGTAAAACAGAACAATTGATACAGGGAGGCCTTGAATCTGAAACAAAGAAAAAGACATTAATTCTTGTTGCTCATAGACTTTCAACGTTAAAAAATGCGGATAGAATTTACTTTATGGAAAAAGGAAAGATAGTCGAATCAGGGAATTTTGATGAACTTGTAAGGAAGAAGGGCAAGTTTTATGAGTTGTATAAAATTCAGAGTAGAAAGAAAATGACATAAGAAAAGTAGTTTTGCTCTGCTTTATTTTGATGTTTAACAAGCTTTTTATACTACTCTTCTTTGTATGATTATGCTGGGAATAGGGGCTATAAGGAGAGAACATATTCAGATAAAGAGTGTGCTGTCTGATTTGGGTTCTATTATTGGAAATGCTTCAAAGTTCAACAGTTTTATTTTCTTGTTTAAGGAATTTGGGAGGATGTGGAAAGAGCATGAAGAAAAGGAAGAAGTTGTTTTTCAAGCCCTCACTAAAAAGGTGAAGGGAGAGTTCCCTGAAAAAATGCTTCTTGAACAGCACAGAGAATTGAAAGGACACTGGTTGGTCCTAAAAAAGTTTATGGGGGATCCTAGAAGTTTTGCTATAGCTCTTGATACGGACGGAAGAATGCTGATTGAGAAATTTAAAATACATATTAACTACGAAGAAGAGTTGTTTAATGAGATGAGGTAATTTCAGACTAGTTTTTCAACTACTTGATATTCATCTTCATAAATAATTAACTTAATACCGCTTATCTCGACTTTTTCCATCTTTATATTTGGTAAATATTTTTTATGCGATAGATATAATGTTTTCTTATATTGCTTCATACCTTTTTCAGTTAGATAGAACTTATAATTTCCTTTAAATAAGTTTGGTTTGATTAACCATTTTCTTCTTTCATTAACTTCGAAGATTAATTCTTTTGGAAGAAGCCTTTTCCCTGCTGAAAATACTCCTTCTCCATTTGTAGTAAATCTATACAAGTAGATAGTTTCTCTCTTTACAATAAATTCACACGCATCTATGAAAGATTTAGATATATATGAATGGTTTGATTTAATCTTTTTTGCTTTTTTTACTTCTTCTGGTTTTCTTTTGAAAGGAGTTAGAATGCCGAAGCCAGATATGTTTAGTGCTGTCTGGACGTCTGAAGCGCGGTCTCCTAAAACATAAATATTTGTATTTCTTTTATCGAGTTTGTGTTTTTTAAGGATTGTTTTTACCATGCCTGGATTTGGTTTTCTGCAAGGGTCGTTTCTTATGAGATTTTCATCAAAATTATATTCTGAGTTTTCTTTTACATAATCTGGAGAAACATATCTGCATGATTCGTAGCCATTGAATCTTATTCCTTTTCTTTTTAGTAAATTAAGAAGATATTTGTTAACTTCGTTAGCTCTCTTTTCAGTCAATAGGGGAAAGTCTAGAATTGCTATGCCTGATTGGTTTGTTGTGATATAGAATAATGCGTTTGGAAGTTTCTTTTTAAGCAGTTTTAATCCTAAAATTACTCCTGGCAGGAATCTTATTTTGTTTTTCCAGTTCTTCTGGCTTCCAAGGAAGTAATGATTATCATCAATTATCGTCCCATCCCTATCTAAACATATAAGCACTCTTTTTCTTTTCACTTTTTATTAAAGGAATCGGGGTTTAAGAAGTTTTTTATTTTCTCTTCTTGGTTTTAGCTTTTTTCTTGATTTTTGGTTTGTTTTCTATTTTATTTACTAATTCTTTTTGTATGCTCTCTTCTTTATTGATTAAAGCAATTGCGCCAGAAGTAATTGCAGTTGAGTCTATGTTATAATGTGCAAGTAGTTCTTCTTTCTTTCCTGAATGCGGAAGAGATTTTACACATAAATGAACAATTTTTATATCTGTATTTGCTAGGGCGTGAGAGAGCATTTCTCCTATTCCTCCTTCTTGGTAATGGTCTTCTGTTATGACTAATTTGTTTCCGTGTGATTTTACAAAATCTATGAATTTTATGGAATTAAAAGGTTTTATACAATAAATGTCTATTAAAGAGGCAAAAATGTTGTGTTTTTTTAATGCTATTTGAGCTTTCATAGATTCATGAAGAGTTATTCCTGCTCCTGCAAGAACGATATTGTCTTTCTGAGATTCTTGAATTATTTTGAAATCTCCTACTGGAAATTCTTCATCATTTTTATATATTAATGGCGTTGTGGAGCGAGTGGTTCTAATATATTTTATTCCCGAAAGTTTTGCTGATGTAAAGACTAGTTTTTCTGTTGAAACTGCATCACTTGGATAAAATATTGTTGAATTTGGAAGAGATCTGAAAAGAGATATGTCTTCAAGAGCCATTTGAGAGGGACCATCTTCACCAATTGAAATGCCTGCATGACTTCCACAAATTGTTAGATTTGCATTGCTTATGGCTGCCATTCTGAGCTGGTCATGCGCTCTTGTCAAGAAAGCACCAAATGTTGAAGTAAAGGGTTTCATTCCTTTAATTGAAAGGCCTTGTGCAACACCTATCATATTTTGCTCTGCAATATAGCATTCTATAAACTTTTCCGGAGTTTTATTTTTTACAAATTCAGAAAAGGTCGAATTTGAAACTTCGGCATCAAGCGCATATATGTTTTCGTTTAAATCAGCCAACTTGGCTAATGCATTGCCGTAAGCTTTCCTTGTTGCAATTAAATCTGTAACTCCGTAATCTGGTTTCTTTGGTAGTGAGAAAGATTCTTTGAAATGATATTTTGCAGGTTTTTTTATTGTAAATTTGGGCATTTTAACATTTGGAATTTCTTTGATTGCTTTTAATGCGAGTTCTTCATTTAATGCTTTACCGTGCCAACCTTCTCTGTCTTCTAAAAATGAAACTCCCTTTCCTTTAATGGTTTTTGCAAGAATTATTGTTGGAAGAGAGGATTTTCTTGATTCTTGAAAAGCTTTTAGAATTTGTTTTATGTCATGCCCATCAATTGAAATTGCATTAAAACCGAGAGATTTAAATCTTGATTCATAAGCCTTGATATTGTGCTGAAGCATTGTAGGATTTGATTGGCCTAGCCTATTAATGTCAATAATTGCACAAAGGTTGTTTAGTTTGTAATGTGAGATGAATTGTGCTGCTTCATAAATGCTACCTTCCGTGGTTTCAGAATCTCCTAACAAAACATAGGTTCTTGCTTGTCTTTCAGAAAGTTTAGATGCGAGAGAGATGCCTGCACCTATTGAAAGACCTTGACCAAGACTACCCGAAGCTGCTTTTATCCAAGGATTTTCCTGGTTTGGTATCGGATGACCTTCTAAAAATGAACCGAATTTTCTTAAGTCTAAAATATTTGCTTTAATGCAACCAGAGCGGATTAATGCTGAATAAAGAATTGGGACTGCGTGACCTTTTGAAAGAATAAATTCATCATTATTTAGATTGTTGGGATTTTTTATGTCATAACGCATCTCTGAAAAGAACAGGCAGGCAATAATTTCTGCACAGGAAAGACAGGAAGTTGGATGCCCAGAACCTGCGCTGGTTGTAGCTAGTATAGAATCTTTTCTTAGGATTGATGCGATATCTTTCAGCTGTTGAATTGTGGGCACTTTTATACCTCTTCAGTTAATTGTAAGAATGTGTAGTTTTTATAATTTGCTTACATTTGCCTAAATACGCCATATATTAAACGAACTTTACTGTGGAGATACTAAGTATTAAAAACTGAATTATATTAGTTATTTAGGAAGAGCAGTGATCTGAAAAGAGATGAAAAGAAATAGTAGAGTTCTTGCTGTTGCATTTGGAGTAGTTTTGCTTGTAGCTGTTTTTGGAGGTTTTTTCAGCGCAAATACAAAGGAAGAATGGTACATATTAATAAGGCCGGGACTTTCGCCTCCCGACCATATATTTTCAATAGTTTGGCCAGTGCTATACGCTTTAATTGCATTATCATTTTATTTTGCGTGGAATAGTGCAAAACCCAAAGAGAGGGAGATCGTAGATTGGGGTTATGGATTAAATATATTTTTCAATGCTATGTGGGGTTTTCTCTTCTTCGGACTTAAGAATCCGTTAGCGGGATTTGTTGATATTGTATTGATTTTAACTTCATTGATATGGATAATGCAGATTACCTGGAAAATAGAAAAAGAGGCTTTTTGGCTTCTTGTACCTTATTTACTTTGGATAATATTTGCGATGGTATTAAATTTACAAGCAATTTACAATCTTGGGATTTAAAATGTCAAAATTTTCCTCCGTTCTTTTGATATAATAACTCTGGCTCAGAACTTGTAGGACTTTCTCCTATTTTAGAACCGAAAAATCTTTGTAGACTTGCAGATATTTCTTTTTCAGCTATGCCTTTTCTATCTCCTAATTCTGAAGAGCAGAAAATTAACCTACTGTTAACAGCCCAATCTGTAAATCTATTAAGAGAAAAGTGCTCTATCCGTCTTTCCATGCCCTCCACTTTTCTACAATAATCTAAAGGCTGTGTAAGGCCTGTAATGGGCTCAAAAATAAAATAATTTGCTCCGTTTGAAATTTGATTAGGAAAATTCCAACGCATGAATACATGGCCGTAATGAATTTTATTGGTGCCATCTTGCGGAGTTGTAAATTGTGGAGCATGATAAACTGAAAGGGGGAGATTATGTGTCTGGGCTATTGATGCGTAAAGGGCTGTGTGATGAAAGCAGTGCCCTTTTTTCTGCTGAATTCCTTGAGTGAATAAAGTTACTTTAACTGCTTCTTCATTAGGAACGATTAATTCTTTTAGACAGTTTTCTCTGATAGCCCTATTTATTTCTAATATTGCTCTTCTTGCCTCTTCCTCTGAATATGGATTTTTTGGACTGACTTTTTTAGTTTCTTTTAAAAACTTATCCAATGTCAAATAATCCTCTTCTTTGGGATGATAAGTTTTTGCATATCTTTCTGAATCTAAAAGAAGATGGGCAAGAGTAGTTCTTGAACAGTAGTCTCCAGGGAAAAAAGTTACCTGCTTTTTTGGAAGAGGAATTTGACAGGAATTTGATGCGATTAAAAGAAAAGTAAGTGTAAGGATTGAAGTCAATCGCATTAATATTTTAGAGAACCTGTATTAATAAAAATGATTGTCTTGTAAAATATTTATCCCTTTACAACAGCTAACGGCTTTAATCTTGCTACTAATTGTCCAATTCCTATCTCATGTGAGACGCGAACAACTTCATCTACATCTTTATATGCTCTTGGAGCTTCTTCAATCATTCCCTTTATTGAGCCTGCCTTAACCATAACTCCATAATCTTCTAATTCTGATTTCAATTTTTCTTCTGTAATTTCTTCTTTTGCTCTCTTTCTTGACATTGCTCTTCCTGCTCCGTGGGGGGTGCTTGCTAAAGAAATCTCTTCTGCTTTTTTTGTTCCAACCATTACATATGAAAATGTTCCCATACTTCCAGGGATGAAAATAGGGCATCCTGTTTTTTGATATTTCTTTGGAAGTTCTTTTCTACCAGGACCAAATGAACGGGTTGCACCTTTTCTTACTATTAAAATCTCTTTTTCTTTTTCATCTATTTTATGCTTTTCAAATTTGGCAATATTATGACAAATGTCATATACTACTTCTGCTTTGAATTCTGGATAAATTTTCTTTAATGACTCTCTTATTCTATGGGTAATTAATTGTTTGTTTGCAAATCCAAAATTAGCAGCACAAGCCATGGCACTTAAATATTTTTTTCCTAATTCGCTTTTAATTGGGGCGTTTATTAATTCTCTATCTGGTAAATGTTTGTATCCATACTCTTTCTCCATTTTCATAATATAGTCAGATGCTGTTTGATGTCCTAATCCTCTGCTTCCACAATGTATCATTATTACTATTTGCCCTTCTTCTAATCCAAATACTTTTGCAATATCTTCATCGAATATCTTTTCTACTTTTTGAACTTCTAAGAAATGGTTTCCTGAACCTAAGCTACCTAATTGAGTTCTTCCTCTTGCCCTTGCTTTCTGACTTACATCTTCCGGATTGGCATTTTCTAATTTTCCATTTTCTTCAGTGTAAATACAGTCATTATCTTCTCCATAACCTTTTTTTACCATCCATTGAGCACCTTCTTTAAATATCTCTTTTAATTCTTCATCTGACATTTTAATTGAACCTTCTCTTCCAACACCTGATGGAACTGCTTCGTATAATTTATTTAAAAATTCTTTTTTCTTCTTTTCTAATATTTTTAATGGAAGATTTGTTTTTAATAATCTAACTGAACAATTAATATCATACCCTACTTCTCCTGGAGAGATAACTCCTTTTTCTGTATCAAATGCTTCTACTCCTCCTATGCACGCGCCATAACCTTGATGGGCGTCTCCTAACACTACAACATTTCCTACTGCTCCTTGCATCATAGCCATGTTCTTTGCCTGCTCAAGGGTTTTGTCTTTTTCTATATCTTTCATCAATTTTTCAGATGCAAATATCTTTATTGGAACATTCATTTTTCCTTCTTTTCTTATTTCATATACATTTTCAGAGATTTTCTTCACATTTTGAGGCATGTTTATAGATGATAAAATGAGTTTATTAAGTTAGTGTCTTGCTATTTTCCAGAGAGCATCAAAATGTTCTTTAAAAGATTTACTTAGTTGTCTGCTTTTTGTTAGTGTGGCTACCAATGGATCTGACCACATTAAAATTGCTACATAATCTCCGAAAATTGCAATTGTTGAAGGCTGTGAAAATTCTTTAGGGAGAAATTTTACTTCATTTAATTTGTGTATTATTGGCTTTGTGCCTTGTGAATATAATAATTTTGCTCGGATACCTCTCTTTTCCCTTTCTTTCATATATTGTTCAAGTTTAATTGGAAATCTCTTCTCCCATTCTTCTGATGCACCTATTCCATAAAGTGGCTTTTCCTCCTTCAAAATTCTAAAAAGTATAGATTTGAAGCCTTCCAAACCTTCAAAAACTTCTACAATTGGTTTGTTTTCTCTTAATTTTATTCTATTCCTTAATTCTGGGAGAAGAGATTCGGCCATCTTTTCTTTTTCTTTTGTATAATCGAGTAATTTTTCAGGGTCTACTACTTTATAGTATCTTATACTATTCTTTATTATACAAGCCACAAGTCCTTTCTTAATTAAACCGTTTAAGGAGTCATATATGTTTGTTCTATGTTCTTTTACTCCCTTTGCTAATTCAGAAGCAGTCGTTTCCTCAAAATTAAATAAGGCAGAATATGCTTCTGCTTCTCTCTCTGTTAGTCCTAATAATACTAATTTTTCTTTATCAATCATATTGTGTATAAATATACAACATAGTTTTAAATATCTTTCGCTTTCCGCACATTTATGGATGGAAGAAAGAAAGTTGCACTGGTAAGCTTGTTGGGAAATGAAGCACTTACTAATCAGAGAAATGGAATGACTATTTTTAATGATTTAGAAAACCTAGGACTTCATTATATACATGCTGTCTGTGAAAGAGAGGGACATGAAGTTAAACTTTTTCACCCTTATCAAAGTAAAAATCTTGATGAAGAATTAATAACCGGGTGTATAATTGATGAAAAACCAGATGTTGTTGGCTTTTCTGCACTTACAAACAGCTTTCCAAGAGCAGTTAGAATGGCTGAACAAATTAAGTCAAGAAAACCCGATATAAAAATAGTATTTGGCTCTGACCATATTGGTGCTTATCCTCAAGACTTAGTTGCAAATAGAGTTATTGATATCGGAGTTATTGGCGAGGGAGAAAATGCTTTTCTTAATATATTGGATGATAAGCCTTTGAGTTGTATAAATGGAATTGCTTTTATTGAAGGAGATACTTTAAAAATAAATTCAAATTCTTCTCGAATAAAAGATAGGTCTCAACTACCATTTGCTTTTAGAGATGCAGAGATATTAGCTAAATCTAAAGTTGGGGCAATGATGTATCCTCCCTTGTCAGAACAAAGAGGAACAGCAAGTTTTCTCTCTCAGTTTGGATGCCCCCTTGGATGTACATATTGCACCGCCACTACTTTGTACAATTCTCAGATAACTGCTAGCCCTGCGGAACATGTAGTTGCAGAAATGACTGAGACAAGTAAAAGATTTAATGTAAACACGGCAATGTTTGTTGATTTAACTTTTAATCTTAAAACAAAAAATTCTGAATATTTATGTAGAAAGATTGCAGATGCAAATACTGGAATAAGCTGGTATGCTATGATAAGACCCACTAGCCCTAATGGACAACCTATGGTTAAAAATTCCCTTCTTGAGGCTATGGTTTATGCTGGTTGCACTAAAATTGGATTTGGAGTGGAAACTACTGAGAAAAATGCAATGAAAGATTATCATAGAACTACTTCAGTCGTTGAGGATGAAAGAATTTTAAGAGCAGTTGATGAACTTGGTGCTTTAACTAAAGTATTTCTCATGATTGGGCATCCTGAAGAAACTAATGAATATTATGAATCCCTAATTACAAATCTAAAAAAATTAACTCCTGATGAAGTAAGAATTTCTTTTCTAACTCCTTTTCCAGGAACTACTTTCTGGAAACAACTTGCAAATAGAAATTATGAACTTGCAACGACTGATTTTAACAAGTACACTACATTTAATCCTGTTCTGAGAATGAAAAACATGAGTAACGAAGAAGCCATAACACAAAGAAGCAGAATTTTAAGAGAATATTATTCTTCTGATGAATTTAGGACTCATGTAGCTAATAAGACAAGAAGACATCCTAAATTTCATAAGTCTTATGAAGAATTTGCTGCTCTGTTGAAGAGTCAAAGAATTATTTAGGGTAGTGATTAATCTATTAGTTTTTCACATGCCTTTAGTAATTACAAACAATAAGGTTTAAAAGCGTATTTTGAGAGACAAGTGTCCATGATGAGATATGATTTACATAGAATAATGTATGGTGTTAGAGGCGACTTTGATTTATGCACTGAAGGACATGTTGCATCTTTTAGAGATATAACTGTGAGAGCATCAAATGAAATGATTGAAGCACATAAAGCCCAATTAGATTATCTGTCTGAAAGGCTTATGCCTAATAATTATAATCATACTGCAGATAGTGGAACTGTAGTTTAATTTATTTCTTCTTAAAATTCAAACAAACTGAATTTATGCAATATCGTTTTCCTGAAGAAGACGGACCGTCATTAAAGAGATGACCTAGATGCGCCTTGCACTTCTTGCATATGACTTCTATCCTATGCATTCCCAGTTCGTTATCATCTTTTAGTTCTATATTTTTCATATTTGCATCGGTGAAACTTGGCCAGCCAGTACCAGAGTCAAATTTAGTTTTTGAATTAAAAAGTTTTGCACCACATTGTGCACATATATAAATTCCCGATTCTTTATTGTTTAATAGGTGGCCAGTGAAGGGCTTTTCAGTGCCTTTATTCTTTATTACATATTCCTCCTCTTTTGTCAGTTTGTTTAGTTTCATGTTTAGTTAATATAAAATAAGTTTAAATAATTGCTTGTATAAATCTATTTGTGAAAAAAAGTTTAATCTTAATAGGTGTTTTGTTTTTAGTCTTAATTGTGGTTGTTTTAATATATGGGAAAAATTCATCAAATTCTGAAGAATTAGATTATCAAACAAACTATTCTGAAAATCCATTCCAAAAATACGTTGATTCTGCCTTTCAAAGTATTGATTGCCCTGTGAGAGAAAGCAAACTGAATGATTCTTATTATACTGGAAAATTAATTGACACACATATACATGTGCCTGCGATTCCTGATGATTCAAGATTTAGAACTGATGAGGGTGAAACAAGACCCGTATTAGGAGTTAATGTTGGCATTAATGATTATATTTGTATGATGGATTACGAGAATACAAGCAAAATTTTTGCATTTTTTCCTGTATGGGATCCAATTAAGATTGAATCATTAGATATTGTCAAAAAAACTATGGAGAAATATCCGGATAGATTTGTTCCATTTATTATGCCTCCTTTTAATGATGATGATATAGATGGATATCCTACAGTTGATTCTGAAAAATTGACGGAGATGCTTTCTGTTTATCCTAACCTATTTGAAGGATATGGGGAGATAGGATTATATGAAAGAGGAGACCATGGAGGACCCAAAGGTGCAAAAGCATTGCCTCCAAACTCTGATAGGTTGAATGAAATTTATCCAGTCATAAGAGATAATAATTTGCTTATCTATTTCCATCTTGGAGAAGGGCAGAAAGAGAGTTTTGAGAACGCTTTGAGAGAAAATAGAGGGATTAATTTTATCTGGCATGGAGACCAGCTTATACCTTACAGGAATGGAATCCAAGATTTAAGTATTATTGATGAAATATTAACAAATAATCCTAATGCTTATTATGGAGTTGATGAATTATATGGGGATATATTTTTGCTTAAACCTGAGACAAGTAAAGAAAAATTCATTGCACACTTTGAAGATTATAATCCTCTAATTGAAAAAGATTTAGAAACATGGAAGGTATTTATTGAGGAGCATCAAGACCAAGTATTATGGGGAACTGATAGGGGGTGGAACGCTGATTGGTCTCTTGATGTAAATGTTGCACAGACATTAAATGACTACAGTAGATACTTTATCGCCCATCTTTCTCCAGAAGTACAGGAAAAGTTTGCATATAAAAATGCGGAAAAATTGCTTGGGAATTGAATTACTAAAATTTAAAACCCCCATATTCTTAGAGAAGGGATGGTAGATTTGGATGTAAAATCAGTTGAAAAAAAATGGAAGGCGTATTGGGAAAAGGAAAAGATTTATGCGTTTGACAAAAAAAGTAAGAAGAAGATTTATTCTATAGATACGCCACCTCCGACTGTTTCAGGAAGAATGCACATAGGCCATGCTTCATCTTTTTCTCAACAGGATTTTATTGCTAGATATAAGAGGATGGCTGGGTTTAATTTGTTTTACCCTTTTGGAACGGACGATAATGGTCTGCCTACGGAAAGATTAATCGAAAAATTGAAGAATGTTAAAAGCAAAGATATGCCGAGAGCCGATTTTATCTCTCTCTGCTTGAAGACGTTAAAAGAAATAACTCCAGAATTTGTCCAAGATTGGAAAGATATGGGGATAAGTTGCGATTATGATATATACTATTCAACTATTGATAAACATTCTCAGAAAATTTCACAGAAATCTTTTGTTGAATTGTATAATAAAGGATTAGTTTATAGTGCGGAGTTTCCAACATTGTACTGCGTTGAATGCCAGACGCCGATTGCACAGGCAGAACTCGAAGATAAAGAAAAGAGCACTTTATTTACGACAATTAAATTTAAAGTTGATAAAGAGGATTTGTTAATAGCTACAACAAGACCTGAATTGCTTGGGGCATGTGTTGCAGTTTTTGTAAATCCTGCTGATAAAAGATATAAGAAAATTATTGGAAAGAATGCAAAAGTTCCCTTGTTTAATCATTCTGTTCCCATAATTGCTGATGAATCTGCGAACATAGAAAAAGGGACGGGAGTTTTGATGATATGCTCTTATGGAGATAAGTATGATGCGGATGCTGTTAAGAGACATAAACTTCCATCAAAAGTTATAATTTCCAAAAATGGAAGGATAACTGAAAAACCATATCGGGGATTAACAATAAAGCAGACGAGAAATAAAATATTGGAAGATTTAAAGAAAAATGAATTGATAGTTGAACAAAAATCAATAAGCCATGCTGTAAATGTTCATGACAAATGTGGGACTGAAATAGAATTTCTTCCTACAGACCAGTGGTTTATTAAAATTCTTGACAAGAAAGATGAATTGATAAAGCAAGGCAAGAAAATAAAATGGCATCCTGAATTTATGTTTAAAAGATATGAAAATTGGATAAAAGGTTTGGATTGGGACTGGTCTATTTCAAGAGAAAGGCATTTTGGAATTCCAATTCCTGCTTGGCATTGCGAAAAATGCAGGTCAATTATTGTTGCTGATGAAAAAGAATTGCCTGTTGATCCAATACAAATTAAAAAACTATGCAATAAATGTAAAAGTCCTGCACTGCCAGATATAAAAGTTCTAGATACTTGGGCGACTTCATCTTTAACCCCGCAGATAGCCTCTTCTCTTGAAAAAGAAATTAAGATTCCTTTTTCTTTAAGGCCACAAGCGCACGATATAATAAGGACCTGGGCATTTTATACCATTGTAAAATCTCTTTATCATGAAAATGAAATACCTTGGAAAGATATAGCTATCTCCGGATTTATTACTCTTGAAGGGGAGAAAATGTCTAAATCTAAAGGGAATGTCATCTCGCCTGTAGAAGTTATTGACAAATATGGCGCTGATGCGATAAGGTATTGGGCAACATCAGTTAAACTTGGTGAAGATACGGATTATCAGGAAAAAGACGTTATAACTGGAAAGAAATTTGTGACTAAAATACTTAATGCAACAAATTTTGTTTTTCTTGGGTTAAAATATCAGACTAAACAACCTAAACTTGTTGAGACAGATAGATTATTTATCAATAAATTGAATGAAGTTATAGAAATATGCACAAATTCGTTTGAAGAATACAATTATTCAAGGGCAAAGAGCGAAGCTGACAGCTTTTTCTGGAAAGTTTTTGCAGATGATTACCTTGAAATAGTTAAAAATAGGGTCTATAACGGAAATGAAGAAGAAAAGGCATCTGCTTCTTATACATTATATAACTCTTTATTTGCAATTACAAAACTATTTGCCCCATTTACTCCTTTTATAACTGAAGAATTGTACCAGAAACACTTCCGAGAATATGAGAAAAAGAAATCTATTCATCTTGAGAGCTGGCCAGAAGGAATTAAGATAAAAACAAGTAAAGATGACGATTTGAAATGGGATACCTTGACAAATATACTAAAGTTTGCAAGGCAAAAAAAGTCAGAAGCTAAGAAATCAATGAAAGCTGAAATAGTATTAACAATTCCTGAGGAAAATTATAAGATTTTGAAAGATATTTTGCATGATTTGAAAGCTGTAACTAATTCTAAGGAAATTAAGAAGGGCGAATTAGGTGTGGAGTTTCTATAAGGTAACTTCTAAATCTTTCATATTCGCGTGAGTTTTTTGACCAGGGAAATTTTATTCTGCCTTTCCTAAGAGAATAATCTGCACGTTTTCCATTTACATGATTGATTGAAGCAGTTCTAATTTTTTCTGCTCCCCTCTTAAGAAGATTTTCTGTCGCTAAACCCATAGTTTTACCTGTATGAACAACATCATCCACTACTAAAACATTCATCCCCTGGCAATTAAATTCACCTTCTTCAATTAACATTGGATCTGTTGCCATCCATAAACATTCGTAAAATAATTTCATTAATGGCTTTAATAATTTAGGAGTTGATGCGTACGTTTCTCTTGAACATGAAGGCCTTCTAATTGTTATTTGGGCATATGCTATGCCCCCAATTCTTGATATCTCTCTGGCTGGCAAAATACCTCCTGAAACAATTCCCACAATCAGGTCAGGAGAATAATCTCTGATTACAAGACCTCCCAGAATAGTTGACCTTGCTAGTGCTTCTTCTAACGTTAATTCTTCTCTTAATAGGTCAGACAAAGCCATGAAATCTTTTGACTTTAGTTATTTAAAATGTTTTTGATTAGACATCTAGGACAAAAATAGCTTGCCAGTTTGACTTTACTTTTTTTATAGACATTTCAGCATATGTTGCTGCTTTTATGTGTTCTAATTTGTATTTATCTGTTGAATCGCCTGATAATTCTGCTGTCAACGAATTATCTTTTATTTTTACTTTAGCCATTACTGGGATGAAACGTTTTGCATCTATAAGATAGAGAATTTCGTCTATAAAATTGTACAATAAAGATTCGTTGTCATTTCCTTTTACATTTATTACCTTTCCTTTCTTGTTTGATATTTTTTCTCCTCCAGAACAATATTCTGCTATTGCTAATACTGCGTTTTCAAATATTTCATTTAGGGTTTTTCCAGATGCTTTGATTTTTATGTCTGCCATATGCTCTAGAAACTCAAATTTTCCTAATCTCTTTGCCATGGTGAAAAGAAGTAAAAAAGGTTTAAATAGGTATAGAATGCGAGAGTTTTATGAAACATGGAGAAATAAGCTTAGTAGGAAGACCAGTTTTACGAAGAAAAGATTTTATCGGTTCGTATGAGTTTGAAAAAATGGCGGAAAGAGGAGTTCATGTTCTTGACTCGAACGGACTATTTAGTAGAAGAGATAGACAGGGCGAATGGGCTTTAACTTATGACTCTCCTCAATTAATCCCTTTTACTCTTCTTGGCTTGTATTCGCATTTCAGAGGATGCTTAATTTCTCAAAAGACATGTGTTTCTGGGAGTCCAAAATCTTTTTCTGTTGGAATAAACTTTAATGGAGGAATAAGGGATTGGAGAGATTATCTTAAAGATGAACTTAATGTCGAACTTGGTAGTGATTGTACGCCTGGAAAAAATGCATGCATATATGCAAGAGCACTGTACCTTTCCGGATTTTCTACCGGTTTAGAACATGATGAACATCACAGACGGAGCAAAGCAACAAGGGAAGCACTACTTCCGGATTATCTTACTTTTCCAGTTAAAAATTATCAAAAGTTGAGCGGACTTAGCAGGAAATTTGCTAATACACTTATTAGACTTACTATAGACAGCTTTTGTGATACAAGAATCGCTTCTGAAGATCCAGGTATTATAAGATACACACTTATTTCACAGCCTACTGAAGAAATGACTGTTGAAGGAGGAATGCAAATTATTTCTGCGATGAATGCTCTTTATCCTGAGCTTGAATTAAGCAGAAGAGTCAATGTCACCGATATAGATCGAGATGAAAATGGGAATGGTTTCAGGGGAAGATTGAGCTTGTTTGGACATCAGCTTAAAAGAATAAGAGAAGGAAAGCAGAGAAATTATTTTCCAGTAAGACTTCAGCCAAGAAATCATCCCTACTTTAAGATTAAGGGCCTTTATTGATTTAATTTAGTTGTATCTAACAATACGGGGTAGCTTTATATATTCAGATTATTAATGAATAAAAATGGGGATAGGGGATATACTTGCAATAACTGTGGCTTTGTTGGTGCTTCTTGGTGTTTCGTATTTTGTTTTTTCTGAAATTCTTGCGCAAGATATTGCATATAATGAATTTGTGAGTAATGTATCTAGAGATTTACCTTCTGAAAGCGGGCAGTTTTATCCTAATTTGAGATTTGAGAATAAAAGGATAGCTTACAGTATAGAACCAATATGTGGTGAGAATAAAGAAAAGGATATTGTAAGTGCACTTGAAATAATTTCTGGAAATACAATTCTTAGTTTTTATGAGTCTGATGAAGAGGGGGGAATAACTTTTCTCTGCTCTAATGTTGCTCCTGAACCTGAGCAGAGAAATCACTTTGTAGCTGGAGAAGGAGGGCCTACAAAAATAATAAACGCCAGCCAATTTTATATAATAACTGGTGCACAGGTATCTTTGTTTAGAGATGAAAAATGTGAAACACCAAATGTAGCCTTGCATGAAACCTTGCACGCCTTAGGATTTGACCATAATAATAATGAAAGTAGCATAATGTTTCCTGTGACAAACTGCGCACAGGGATTTGACAGATATATTACAGAAGAAATGGATCGCCTTTACGGAATTGAAAGTTTGCCTGACTTAACAATTGAAGATATAAAAGCTGTCAAAAAAGGAACTTACTTGAATTTTGAGATATTCGTATCAAATTCAGGCATAATAGATTCTAAGAGTTCTGAACTTGTAATCTATTCTGGAGAGGAGATATTTGGAAAATATGAACTTAACGAAATAAAAATAGGGGCGAGAAAATCAGTGAAAGTAGAGAATTTAAGAATAGGAAGAGGTGTTGAAAACATAGAATTTAATATAACTCCAAAGAACCCAGAATCCGATTTAAACCTGGAAGACAACAAAGCAATGATAAGTCCTACAGAGGAATAAAAAGCAACGTTTAAATATAATGTTCAATTAGAGGAAGTGTAAAAAGATGGCAGATAAAGATGTTATTATACAGGAAAAGGTAGAAAAAACAGGCATTTTCAGCTTCAAGGACGCTTATGCTTATGCATTCGATTGGTTCAAAGAAGAAGATTACGGGTTGGTTGAAGAAAAGTATCAGGAAAAAGTTGCTGGAAACGAAAGAGAGATAGCGATTGTATGGAAAGCAACTAAAAGCGTAGGGGATTATTTCAGGATTGAAATAGGTGTGGATTATGAAGTTAGCAATTTGGTTGATGTGGAAGTGGAAGTTGATGGAAAGAAACAAAAGTCAAATAAGGGAAGAATAGTTATGAAGTTGAAGGGCGTTTTGATAAAAGATCCTGGTAGCGATTGGGATTCAAGTCCTTTCAATAAGTTCATCAGAGGGATTTATGACAAATATATCATTAAAAAAACTATAGACGGGATGGAAGATAGGGTTACGGGGGATGTGCAGGGATTAAAAGAACACATGAAGACATTTTTTGAGCTTACAGGCAAGCAATAATTCTTGATTATACAAATATTTATAAAAAGAATTCTTCATTTAAGAAGTATGATTAAAAAAATTAGTGTGTTTTTATTATTTCTTGCGATTTTGATCGCTCCATTTGCTAGTGCAGAGATAGAAGTAAAAGCAAATTCAATTAATCCTGTTGCTATTGCCGAGCTGGGGAATCCTGCAATATTTGAACTTGAATTTACAAACAATGGGGCTAATGATAACGTTCAATTGTACACTCTTGTTGGTGTGGATATTGTCCCAAGAGGAGGAATAGCAGTGCCTTCAGGCACAAGTAAGGTCAATGTGAAGGTTTATCCTTCTGAAGAGATGAATGAAAGGCCAAGAAAATATATTGTTGAATATTATGTCAAGGGGGATGCTGGGCTTTTCAAGGAAACTCTTGAAATAGATGTCACAAGAATAAAGGATAGCGTAGTTATTCTGCCAGTTAGAATAAGTCCTGGGGATGAAAAGGCAGAAGTTAAAGTAAAGAATTTGAAAAATTCATATATTGGAAATACCGAAGCAACTTTCAGTTCTGCTTTTTTTAATTCTGTGAAAACTTTTGAATTGAGTTCTAGGAGCGAAATAAAGTTAGAGATTCCAATAGATAAGGAACAAGCCAGAACACTTACTGCTGGTTCGTATATAATTGGGGCGGAGTTGAACATTGATTCTTCAAAAACTAAAATAGATGGGGTAATAAATTATGTTGAAAAAGAAGAGACGAGTTCAGCAAGTTCTGCTTGGGGATTTTTGATAAAAAGAAGCAAAGTGTTAAAGAGCAACGATGGAAATGTTCCAATAGTTGACACAATATCAATTGAAAAAGGAATTATTCCGAGGTTATTTACAAGTTTCTCAATTGAGCCAGATAGGGTCGAGAGATCGGGTCTTGGAGTTAGATATGAGTGGGATAGACAAATACAACCTGGAGAGACGTGGGAGATTGAAGTTAAGACAAATTATACTCTTCCTTTTCTTCTTTTGATACTTATAATAGTTGCAGGAGTGCTTGTACATTTGTATACATCAAACCATGTTGTAGTTGCGAAGAGAGTAAGCCATGTTAGAACTAAGGGTGGAGAATTTGCACTCAAAGTAATATTATCTGTAAAGGCAAAGAAACATGTAGATAACGTGCAGATAATAGATAGATTGCCTTTCATGGCAAAGATTTATGAAAAATATGGGATAAGCCCCGACAGAATAGACGAATCAACAAGAAGATTATTTTGGGATATAAAAACATTGCAGGCTGGAGAGGAAAGAGTGTTTAGTTATATAATATATTCAAAGATAAATGTTGTAGGAAAGTTTGAGCTTCCTACTGCTGTTGCGATTTATGAAGTTGATGGGAAGACACATGAGTCTATTTCAAATAGGGCATTGTATTTAAGCGAAACTGTAAGAAGTGATAGATAATTATCTTGTAATAATTTCTTCTTCAGCAATTTTTTCTTCTAATCTTTGTCTACATAAGCTGACTACTATCTTACTTTTTTCAATTTCTAACTTAACTCTTTCAATAGGTAATTTTGCTGTCATTGCGCTGTGTTTGTCATTATATAATTCGGAGTTATCATATAAAATAGCATTAGACCAAGTAGTCAATTCTCTATCAAATACAAGATCATCTGCTCTCAAATTAGGAAATTGGAATGGCGCCTCTAGAGATTCTTCAAACTTGCTAGTCATGCACAGTCTGTCAAGGAGGCAAAGAAGAGATCTATGCATCGGAGTTGTAGCTTTCAAATCGTCAAAAGGGTTTCTTCCTATTTCTGCGTAGGATAAGAGAAATTGCATTAATGAGAGATCGCTGTTTGGTAAAGAATGTTTGTTGCTTCCAAGTATTTCTATATCTGCTTCTGTCAAAATTGGAACTTTTCTGCCCTTAAAAACAAAATCTCTAGCCCTCCTTAAGACTTCCTTATATTCTCTCTTTTTATCTGCTACAATCAATCCAAAAAGCTTGTGCTCTGCTTCAATAGCTTTTCTTACTATATCTTTTCCATGTGGGCTTCCGAATTGAATTCCTCTATAAACATGTCCAGGCTGACTAGCTGTTCTCATTGCTAAGCTGAATTTAAATGAATCAAATCCTGTTCCATAATTTCCGCTGATCCATGGAAAGCATCCTGCATGGGCAAATGCGCTTGCAATTGCAAGATTTGTTCTTGAAACATTTATTTGCGTATGTGCTACCATCATATCATGTTCATCAACTGAAGAAAAATAATGCAAAGAACTTGATAAATGTCCATAAAAATCAATAACTTTTTTGAAAGTAGCGTTAGACGCATTGTGCCCTATAATGCCCAGTATTTCTTTTTCTGGATTTGTTTTTGATGGATCGCACATGGTGTGTAAAGTGACTAACTCTATTTTCGAGTTTGGACTCCTTGCTTTAAATGCATCAAACGCTTCTGCTTCTGGAGTTTTTCTGCTTGTCTGACCAGATATTATTGCGTCATTCTTGCAATGGGGCAGGGCTTCAAACATTGCTTCTTTTACTTTATCGGTCGGAACGCAGAAAATTACATAGTCTGCCCCCCTTACTGCAGACGCGATATCTGAAGATAATTCATATCCTATCCCATTTAACGCATTTACAAGTTTTACTTTATCTATATCAAAAGCATATATTCTGTCTGTTTTTCTATAAAGATATTTTGCTACATAACTTCCCATTGTCCCTCCAGCGCCTATAACTGCTAATTTAGCCATAGTTTATTGCAAAATAGATTCTTTTTAAAACTTGTTAAGATTTTTAAAGGCACAATATTTATGACCTGTATACCTTCCATAGCTCAGTGGTAGAGCACCCGGCTGTAGCATATTGCTAGTGCGGATTTTCCCTTTGGGAAATAAGATGAAGCACGATAAGAGCTTATTCGATAGAATAATGCAGAACCCGGGTTATCCCAGTTCGATTCTGGGTGGAGGGATTGTTTCACAATCCCCGTACCTCCAACTCTTGCGAGATTAAAGAGTGGGAATAATTTATTTTTGACATAATCTTAATTTTTATCAAGTATTTTAATGTTATTAAACACAATAAAGCTTAAATAGGGAAATTATGGAGATTGGAGAATGGGCTTAAATACATTAATAGAAGTTAAGGTAAGAAAGGGGCAATCTATCGATATTGCATTAAGAATTTTTAAAAGGAGAACCTTTGGAGCAGGCATAATAGCCGAAGTTAAACGCCACAAATATTATATGTCTCCAGGAGAAGAAAAAAGAAAGAAGAAAAAAGCGATGGCTTTTACAAGAGGATTACATGAAGCTTATGAAAGACTTGAAGATGGGCATATGACTGAAACAGAGTTTGAAGAAGAATACGGAAGAAAGCCATATGCAGAACCTAAGAGAAAGCAAAGACCAAAACCTTGGAGTCATTGACATTTCTAATATTCTGTCAATTTTCCTGATTCTATTTCAATCTTATCAGCTTTTCTTAAATTTGCAATTTGCTTCCTTGTAAGAATTGGTTTATGTTTTATGTCTGCAAGATAATTTGGAATAAACCAGATTTCTTCCTCTGAAGAAATCCAATTTAAATTATCAAATCTACTTAAATCTACAGGAGAGGAATAACCTCTTAGAGTTTTCTGCCCAGAATCAAGAAAATATTCATGAAAATAGCTCATTGCTAATTCTCTTATTGTCTTGTATATTGGTTCTCTGTATCTTAAGACTGCATGATTTGTTTTGCTTATTGCACCCCAGAATCCGTCAACTTTAAACAGTGCAACTACATGATCAAAATCTTTTTTTGTTGATTCAATGTCAAGGAGCAAGGGCTTGAAATTATGAAATCTTAAAATTGTAGCCGCCAGAATTGCTCCTTCTATGCAATGGCAAGTCTTTGATTTTAAAACCATTCTCGGAGATTGACAGGTATCTCCTTTTGGTTCAAAATTTATTTTGAGGGAATTGATGAAATCCTGTATTTTCTTTGGTGTATTTAGTTTTTTTACAATTGCAATCTCCCCTTTATTGAGACCGAAAAAGTCTTTCTTATTCATTCTTTAAAGAGGGGGAGATTGTATAAAAAATGTTTCTTTTGCCTGTGGATAGATTTATAAGACAATTTTTCTAGTATAAAAAGTGGAAGAAACGATAAAACAAATTATATCAAAAAAGAAGACAGGATCTAGAGAGATACATAAAATTACAGCTATTGTAAATAGTGTTATGCAGACTTCCGGACCAACATTATTTAGCATAAGCGATGGAACTGGAAGCTTAATGATAAAGGCATTTGAAGGGGCAGGAATTAGGTCTTACCCTGAAATTGATGAAGGAGACTGCATCGAAGTTATGTTTAATCTTAAAGAATATAACAAGATGCTTGAGGGTGAGGCGATAAGAATGAAGAAAATAGAAGGAAGCAATGTAGAAAAGGTGAAGAAAAAGATTGAAACTTTGCAAAGAGAAAAGGCGCAGGTAAAGCAAATACCTTTCCTTGCAAAAAGCAGAATTTTAGAAAAATTGAAAGATAGGTTTGTAAAAGCGGCAACAGAAATAAGACTTGCAATAATTATGAATAGACCTATAATAATAAGACATCATAATGATGCTGATGGTTATAGTTCTGGATTTGCACTTGAAAGAGCAATACTCCCTGTAATACTTGAGCATCATGGAAATGAGAAGGCGTTATCAACATATTATACTAGGGCTCCAAGTAATGCTCCATTTTATGAATTGGAAGATTCCATAAAAGACACGGCACATTCTTTGACAGGAATTGCGAGGTTCTCTGAAAAAATACCTTTGATATTAATAGTTGATACTGGAAGTAGCCCAGAATCTTTACTTGCTATAAAACAGGGAAGAGTGCATGGAATTGATTTTATAGTTGTTGATCATCACTTCTTTGAGGAAGATCTAGTTTCTAAAGAGACATTGGTGCATATCAATCCTTTTCTCGTTGGAGAGGATGGAAGCAAGTTTTCTGCGGGAATGCTATGCACAGAACTTGCGAGATTCATAAATCCTGAAGTTGATGTAGACTACATTCCTGCGATGGCTGGATTTGCTGATATGATAGATAATGAAGAAGTAATGAGTCAATATTTAGAAATTGCAAAGAAAAAGGGATATCCAAAACAATTATTGAGTGATATATCCGCAGTCATAGATTTTGTTTCTACTAAGTTAAGATTTATGGAAGCTAGAGAGTATGTTGAAGTTTTGTTTGGAGAGCCTAAAGAACAACAAAAGAATCTTGTTGAGCTTCTTGCACCGCATATAAAGAAGCTTGAAAAAGAAAGCCTTGAAATTGCTAAATCTGCTGTGAAAAAAGAGAAACATGGAAAAACAGCATTGCATTTTCTATTTATAGAAGATACATTTTCAAGAGGAGTTTATCCCAAACCTGGGAGAGCAAACAGTATGATTCATGATTTCTTTGAGAAATCTGGAGAGAAAAATTTGATTTCACTTGGAGTATTGACGGATGCTGTAACTATGAGGGCCACTGAAGAATCTAATTTTTCAGTTCATGATTTTATTGCATATTGCAAAAAAAATATTCCAGAAACATTTGTAAACGGTGGGGGACACAAGCATGCTGGGGCTATAAGGTTCGTACCAAGTCAGAGAGATAAAGTCCTTTATGCTTTTAGAGAATTTGTTAAGAATATAAAGTAATTGAATATTTTCACTAGAAATAAGAGAATTCATAAGGTTTATATAGGGTCTAAACAAGACTACCTTGCTCAAAATTTTTGAGATTAATAATATGGCACATAATGATTTACATATAAATTACGAGGGAACATTTGATGAATTTTTGGTTCATACAGCTGTAGCTACAGCCCATGCAGAAATAGCAGAGGGAGAACATGCACATGCCAGAGATATTAAAAGCAAATTACATAGTGCATTAATGCATGCTGAAGAAGAACTTCATGAATTTATTGGACATTATGGTGTATTAATAAATGACTACCCTGATGCAAGGGAATATTCAGAAACGGTTGCAAGAGTTGGCGAAAAATTACAGCATGTAGCTCAAGAAGCCCATTTAGGAACTGTTAGATTGCTTCATGATAATCAAAGAGAAGAAAGAAATGGAAAACAAAAGCCGGGATATGCAATGCATTCTTTAATAGGTTAGATAAAAGTGCGCCCGACGGGAATCGGACCCGTATTCCCTGATTGGCAACCAGGTGTTCTACCACTAAACTACGAGCGCTTATGATTGTTAGAAAAAAGAGTTATTTAAAAATGTTGGTTATTGATTTAGGGCTTTACAGATTCCGTTCTTTTGCCATCTCTACCTACAACTTCTATTCTTATATCTGCATCGTCGTCTGTTGGTGCATAGAATAATAAAGGCACCGTATCTTTTTCTCTGGCAAGTCTCTCTACTTCTTCAGCATAATCTGCTCCACGCCTGAAGATTTTTTCAAGTCTCCCCCCAATAAATACAACTGCTTCTACTTCAGGCATTCTGGTAAAATAACCCTCCATACCATTTTTGCCATAAAGAAAATCTTTTAGACTTACAAAATGTTCTCCATATTTTGTTACTGTTCTTGTTAGTGCAGTCTCATAAATTAACTTATCTCTTGCAGCAATTGCTTCTCCATCTAAAGCTACTGCTCCGCTTCTTGCCCATCCATCACTTCTTGGGTCATAGACTGAGATTTGAGTTATTGGGGCTACCTTAGTATCTTGAGTTCCTAAATTTAAAACAATAGGATGTATATGTTCTGGTCTTTTTAAAATGCGTATATGTAATGGCTGTTCAGGCATATTTTTAGAGAATATGATATCTATTTAAAATTATCTTAAATGGACTATATAGTATTAAGATTTATTAATGAGCTTTTTATATAATAAAAATGGGAAGAAAAAAAGTGCTAAAATTGGCAAAGACTGCAAAAATAAAATGTCCAAATTGTGAAAAAATATGTATTCGAAAAGTGCCTCTCGATAGTAGCCCGATGTACTTTGACTGTGATAAATGCAATCAAAGAATAAATGCTCCAATTACGCAGTGTTGCGTTATATGCGCTTACACAAATAAAAAATGTATAAATGCCTTGAAGATGGAAGCTAAGATAAAGGGATTAGAGCTTAGATAATTTTAAAAACACAATTATTTGCCTTATTTTATGGGAACAAGTCACTTTACAAGGGCTATTGAAATTACAGATAGATTGATGGATGAGCCAAGTTTAACAGAAGATTCAGTAATAGATGTGGTTGCTGGAATGGCTAATCTTAGAGCTGAAGATTTAACTGGAAGAGCTCGTCCTGAAAGAATTTTTCCATATAGGTTTGTAGCACAACTTTTACTTAGAGAGAGATTTGATTTAAGTTATGAAGAGATTGGAATAAAATTTGATAGAGACCGCACTTCTGTTATGAATGGAATAGAACAATTGACTGATCAAATAGCCCTTGTTCATAAAGAGAGAGTAGAGATGACTAAAATTTCACACGTTAGAAGTGTTAAGGACTTACCGCAAAATAACTTAGTAAAGTTTAAATAACTCTCTTTCTTTAAT
>JBBSYL010000014.1:0-45346 GCA_038045265.1 Nanobdellota archaeon
GTTTTGTTCCAGATTTGTTATATCTTTTTCCTCTTTTGATAATATTCTTAGATTTCCATTTATAGATTATTTAGAAGCTGAAGAAGCAAGAATAGTAAAAAATCTACCTAGAGATAAATGGTTTCCAGAAATAGTCAAACTAGAAGAAATGGCTGAAAGAATTCTTGGCTATTCCTACGAAAAAGGCATGGGTGCTGGAAGCAGTCATTTTAGAGATAGATGGAAAAATGCAAGAGAATTAAAAGATTCTCAAGAAGGACTTTATAGAAGAATTGCACTAAGTAACTTTATTAAACATAGATTTTTTATCCACCACATAGCCTATTTCAATGGATGTCTAATTCTAGCAGCAAAACAAAATCTTTATGCTCTTCCTTTAACAGAACTATCTGAAAAACCACAAATAATTGCACCATACGGAAATAGAGTTTGGACGTTTAAAGATAATATAGCAGGCATTACTACTGTTTCAGGAGAATTATTAAAACAAATGAAAGCAAAAGCAGATATAAGAATAGGAAAAAGACCAGAAACAAATACCCCATACCCAACACAAAAGAATTGGAGCTACAGACAACCAGTCAATGCTTAATTAAAACAAATCAATAAACCTATTACTAAACTTCCCTGTATCTGAACAATGATAAACTTTATGAAATATTTGATTTACCTTTCCCTTAACCTTCAATCCGTTCTTTTCAATCATCTTTCTATTTTCTCTACTTAACTCTAATTGTGGTGCCTTAAACATTTCAGGTTTTTTCCCAAAACATTCGGTAAAGTCATCAATTCCCTTTTGTAAATATTTCTCATCCCTTTTATGCAAAAATTCACTATAGGTATGATAAACCCCATGTAGCCCTATTTTCTTATTCAGAGATTTAATTTTATCACACCACACTCTATCTTCAGTTATCAATTTATTATTATAATCTGGAATTACCCATAAAACATCACTTTTATCCAATAGTTCTTGCGTACATTCAATTTCAGGACTTACATCGTCTATCTCTGTGTGGCTTACCTTTCTTATAATAAATAATATTAAAAGGAGAGCCAATATTATTCCAATTACCCACAATGAAATATATTCCACACTACCTTTTTTCATAATACTTTCCAGAGTACAACAAACCATTTAAATGCTCATACTGAGGAATGGATATGGAGCCTATTCCACAGAACGTAAAAAAGAAGAGAATGGACGAACTTCTTTTAGAAGCAAAGAACTTCTTTGATGCAAATAAAAAAGAGATAGCCAATTCAATAAGATCAGAAAACAATGTAGTAATGATAAGTTTTGAGAGCCTTTCCCAATTCTCTCCTTCTCTTGCAGAAAGTCTTTTAGAAACCCCTGAGCAGATACTTGAAATCTTAGGAACAGCACTAGAAGAATTAGGATTACTAAAAAATGCAAGAATCAGGCTCTCAAGTCTTCCAAAAACTTCTTCAAACAAAATAAGGGAAATAAGAGCAAGACATCTGGACCAATTACTCTGGATAGAAGGAATTGTAAGGCAAGCTTCAGACGTTAGGCCACAGGTAGTAAACGCAAAATTTGAATGTCCTAGTTGCGGAGCAATACTATCAGTTTTACAAATTGACAAAAAGTTCAGGGAACCTCCAAGATGTACATGTGGCTGGAAAGGGCCGTTCAAAATTCTCTCAAAAGAGATGGTGGACACACAAAGATTAGTAATAGAAGAATCTCCAGACATGCTTGAAGGGGGGGAACAACCAAGAAGAATCTCCGTCTTCCTTAAAGAAGATCTTGTAGATCCAAAAATGGAAGAACGCACCACTCCCGGAAGCAAGATCAAGATATTTGGAATCCTAAAAGAGGTCCCAGTACCATTGCAAACTGGAGCAGTCTCTACAAGATATGACATTGCAGTAGAAGCAAACAATATCATTCCAATGGAAGAATCCTTTGAAGACTTAGATGTAAGAGAAGATGATGTCAAAGAGATCCTCGAAATTGCAACACAGCCAAATCTACTCAAAAGACTTTCAGCAAGCATAGCGCCAAGTATATACGGATTCGAAAAAATAAAGGAAGCAGTTCTTCTCCAGCTATTTAGCGGAATAAAAAAGAAAAAATCTGATGGCGGGCAGACGAGGGGGGATATTCACATACTTCTTGTAGGTGACCCTGGAGTTGCAAAATCTGTATTATTAAAATTCACTTCAATTATAGCTCCAAAGGGCCGTTATGTTTCTGGAAAAGCAGCCACTGCTGCGGGTCTTACAGCAGCAGTAGTAAAAGATGAATTTCTAAGGGGTTGGTCCTTAGAAGCTGGAGCGATGGTCCTTTCAAATAAGGGCACTGTTTGTATTGATGAAATAGAAAAAATGAACGAACAAGATCGTTCAGCAATGCATGAAGCTATGGAACAACAAACAGTTACAATTTCTAAAGCCAACATTCATGCAACACTAAGAGCTGAAACTACTGTACTCGCGGCAGGAAACCCCAAGCTAGGCAGATTTGACCCATACACCCCAATTCCACAGCAAATAGACATCTCTCCAGCCTTACTATCTAGATTTGACGTAATTTTTGTAATTAGAGACATCCCCAACAAAATAACTGATGAAGCTATTGCTTCTCATGTCTTAGAAGAGCATCAGCAGGAAGTTATAAGAGATATAATCGATCCAAAACTTTTAAGAAAATATATTTCATACGCAAAACAAAAATGCAAACCCAGACTTACTGATGAAGCGGCAGATGAAATAAAAGATTTTTACATTAAACTTAGAAACCAATCAGTAAAATCAGACTCAGATATAAAACCAATCCCTATAACAGCAAGACAACTTGAGGGAATAATCCGTCTTTCAGAAGCACATGCAAAAATGCGCCTAAGCCACGAAGTTTCAAGAGAAGACGCACAAAAAGCAATAGATCTTCTAAAAATGTCTCTTCAACAGGTAGGTTACGATGAAGAAACAAAAACATTTGACATAGACAAGATAACCACAGGCATTAGTAGCTCAAAAAGGGGTAAAATTCTCACAGTCAGAGAATCAATAGCAAAATTGGAATCTAGGTTAGGTAAGCTCATTCCAATGGAAGAACTTGAAAAAGAGCTATTAGACAAAATGACCGCAATAGAACTTGAAGATGCGTTATCCCAATTATCAAAATCTGGAGACATATTCAAACCTAAAAAAGGATTCATACAAAGGATATAATGAAAATAAAAGAAATAGGAAACATAAAAGTTGATAATAAGGAAAGATACATAAAAGCATTTATTGATTTAATAAAATCCGTAAAATCAAATTGCTTCAATTACCAAGATAAAGAATATACTGATTATTTAATAATAAATGAGAATAGGTTAAACAGCCATTTTATTCACATAGTCCCAAAAGAAATATTAAACACTTTTAACAAGATAAAAGACAGCAATCCAGAACAATTTTTAGGATTTTCAATATTTTTAGGGAAATACAATGATAAAGAGGTAAGGGTTAGTTGCTTTGGCATACCTTGTTCAGATTTAACAAGAGCCATAATAAACTAAACAAATCTTTATAAGGACATAAAATTAAAACTAAAAATGGAAGAAAAACAATATAAGAGGAACACAGCCTATAAACTAAAGATAGGCAACATAGCTTCTGGAAAAATAATCACAAATGGTGAAAGATTCAAGCTTCTCGAATTAGATGGGAAAAACGTGATTAGAATAAACATAGTAGCAAACGTAATAGACAAATATATACAAGAAGGTGAAAAACACTTCGGTTCAATAACTCTTGACGATGGTTCTGGCCAGATAAAAGCCAAAACATTCGGAGAAGATACAGAAAAGTTCTCCCAACTAAACTTAGGAGATACCATCTTAGTAATTGGCCTTTTAAGATCTTGGAATAATGAGCTGTATATTACTCCCGATATAATAAAAAAGTTAAATCCAAATTATCTCCTATTAAGAAAGTTGGAAGTTGAAGCAGATATGCCAAAAACAATTCAAAAAGAACAATTAATGGCTATGAAAGACAAAATTCTTGAAATGATTAAGGGCTCTGAGTCAAACGGAGGTTTAGATATAGAAAAAATGATTTTAGAACTAAAAGAACATCCAGATATAATAAATCAAGAAATTAAACGCCTATTAGAAGATGGCACAATCTACGAACCAAGACCTGGAAAATTAAGATATCTTGGCTGATTCCTACCCACAATAATCAGCTTTATAAACTACCTGAATAAATTAGTTTATGGAAAATTATGAACAATTGCTTGATAAAGCATATAATAAAGTAAAAGTTGTAGATACATCCAATGGAAGATTTGAAATCCCAGGAGTTTCTGGTCAAGTATCAGGAAAAAACACAATAATCACGAATATGCTTGAAATCGCGACTTACATAAGAAGACCAGTAGAGCATTTGGCAAAATACATTCAAAAATCCCTAGCGACATCAGGAAAAATAGAAAAGGACAGACTAATCCTTAACACAAAACTAAATTCCCAGAAAGTAAATGAAAAAATAAAAGAATATGCAAAAGAATTTGTTATATGCTCTGAATGTGGAAAACCAGATACAGAAATAATTTCTGAGAAAGGTATAAAATTGAAGCACTGTCTTGCCTGCGGGGCCAAAAATCCCGTAAAAAGCTAGGTATAAAAATGTACGTAAAAATACATAAATCTTATAGAAATGTAGTTGCAATATGTGATGAAGAGCTATTAAATAAAATATTTGAAGAGGGAGAAAGACAGCTTGACGTAAGAGAAAATTTCTTCAAAGATAGAAAACTGCAAAAAGAAGAAATTGTAAGATTAATAAAAATGTATTCTCTTGAAGATTCAACGTTTAATATTGTTGGTGAAAATTCCATAGAGGCTGCGCGCGAAGCAGGTTTAATAAACAAAGATGATGCTGGCAAGATAAAAGGTATACCTTTCATTCTTGTCTTTTAAAGGAAAAAATAAATAACCCCAAAAAATATACTTAACATGGAAAAATTTTACTTTCAAAAAATATCTGAGCTAAAGAAAGAAAGAAAGAACCTTGAAGATCAATTAAAGGTTAAAATTTCTCTAACAGGAAAATTAGTCTTTATAGAAGGAGATTCAGTTGCAGAATATGAGGCATCCATAGTCATGGAAGCGATGCAACTTGGTTTTTCAGTAAAAAAAGCACTCGCACTAAAAGATCCAGAAATGAAATTTCTGCGCCTCCATATAAGGGATTTTACAAGAAGAAAAAATCTTAAAGATGTCAGAGCAAGAATAATAGGCAAGGAAGGAAAAACAAAGCGCACAATAGAGTCCATCTCAGACTGCGACATAGTCATATCAGATAGTGAAGTAGGGATAATAGGAAGCACAGAATCAATAGAAGATGCAACGACTGCAATAAAAAACATCATAAAAGGCTCAAAACAGGCAAATGCTTATAGATATCTCGAAAGAAGAAACGCGACGAAAAGAGAAGAGATGCAAAAAGGCCTTGATCTCGGGTTAAAAAATAAAAAAACATATAAAAAATAAAAATAAAAATTTGATTGATTTATCTTCTCTTTTTTTTCTTTGCTTTCTTTTTTGCCATCTGTTGTCATAAACCTCTTTTTAGTTCTACTTTATCTAACACTTTTTTCTTTATAAATTTTTGCCAAATTTTTTAAAAAAGGAAAAACCTTGAAATTTTTTATCGACGAGGAAAATTTTAAGGGAATTTGAAAAAAATAAAAAATAGAAAAACAATTTTATTTAAAAAAATAAAAATCTACAAAATAGAAGTTAAAAACACAAATATTTGCTCCAATACCTAAAGCTTTAAATAACGTTTTTATGTTTCATGAATATGTTCCCTTAGCTCAGCCGGTAGAGCACATGACTGTTAATCATGGGGTCGGAGGTTCGAGTCCTCCAGGGAACGTTCTTTTAAAGAAATCCAAAGCCTTATAACTTATCCCTACTTTGACAAAATAATGAAAAAAATGGAGAAAAAAGATAGTATTGGCAAAGAAATTTTAAGGGAATTTGAAAAAAAAGACGTAATAGAGGTTCTTGTTGGAGCTTCCATACTTGCAATTCCTGTAGGCTTCACCGAAGAAACTTGGCGCCTAGGTGAATCTCTTCCAATATCAAATATTCTCGGCATACTAATTCTCTCTCTTGCATTTATCTCTGCTTTCGTTTATTATCAATACCACCACAAGCACTATCATCCCCATCACGCAAAGGAATTCTCAAAGAGAGTTGCCTTTACATATCTAGGTTCATTTCTCGTAGTGGCTCTAATGCTCACATTAATTCAACAAGCTCCTTGGTCAACTGAAACAGTAATTGCATTGAAAAGAACCGTCCTCGTAACATTTCCTGCATCAATGATCGCGCTAGTTGCAGATATGTTTAAATAAAATTCAATAAAAATAATAATAAATTAATCCGCCTAAGATTATTAAAACTATAAGCACAATAAAAATTACCCTATCAATTTTTTCCCTTCTAAGTTTTTCTTCTTCAGGTAAATATTTATCTTCCTCTCTTCTTCTCACTTCCAAAGGAACTTCAGATCTTAATTCATTTCCGCTATAATCAAACTGCAAAACTGCTGTAGTCTTCTTACTTTTCTTCCTAACATCCAATTCCTGCACCATATTATTAACTAAACACTAAGTATTATAAACATTCCTAAAATTATTAATTAATGAAAGGAAAAAGAAAAAAATCTGTATTAATCGGACTTTCAGGTGGTGTAGATTCAGCCGTATCTGCCCATTTACTAAAAAAACAAGGCTATCAAGTAACGGCAGTTTTTCTAAAAATGTTTTCAGACACAAAAGATCCGATTACCTCTGAATGTCGTTGGATTTCAGATTATAAAGAGGCTCAAAAAATAGCCAACTTTCTAAACATCCCTTTAATCAAATTAGATTATGAAAAAAGTTACAAATCTCAGGTTCTCAATCCCATGTTCTCAGATTACAAATCTGGACTAACCCCTAATCCAGACATCTCATGTAATACAATAATAAAATTCCCCCTTCTGCTAAAAGAGGCAAAAAAAAGAAAAATAAACTTTATAGCAACAGGTCATTACGCAAGAATAAAGAAAGACAAAAAAAGATATCATTTATTACAAGGTCTTGACAAAAATAAAGACCAATCCTATTTCTTAGCAGAACTAAATCAATCTATTTTATCAAAAACACTATTTCCAATAGGTCGTTTAACAAAAAAACAAGTCAGACATTTAGCAAAATCTATAAACCTATCCAACCATAACAGAGAATCAACTTCTGGATTATGTTTTGTAGGAAATATCAACTTCCAATTCTTCTTAAAAAGAAAATTAAAAATAAAGAAAGGAATAGTCAAAGATACTGAAAATAACATTTTAGGCACACATAATGGAATAGGATTTTACACAATAGGACAAAAAGCTCTCCCGTCAATAGGAATAAACATAAAAAAACCAAACCTTCTCGCAAGTAAAAAATATTACATAATAGATAAAATAAAAGTAAAAAATGAACTAATTGTTGCTCCCGAAGGCCATCCTTCTCTATTCACAAATAAAATAAATATAAGGAATCTAAAACTAATTAACAATAATTCAAAACTTTCTAATTTATCTGCAAGAATACGCCATTTAGGAAAATTATATCCTGGGAAATTAGTAAAAAACACCTTTATCACAAAAACTCCTATTTCCCTGCCTGCTCCAGGCCAATATCTAGTCATCTATAAAGGTCAAGAGTTAATAGGTTCTGGAATAATAGGATAATCTACTTCTCAGCAGTCAAATAAAATAACTGCCACTCCAAATAAAATTTATTTCCCTTCTTCCACCATCTGAGTTTTTTTCTTGCTTTCTCAAAAGACTTACTAAAAGAACGTTTTGAATTATGAACTGTGTGTAAAAATTCCTCTGCCTGCTTCTTATTGTCAAATTCCCAAGGCACATCTATTATTTCAAATTTAATATTTTTGAAGCCTACATCAAAACAAATTTTTCTCACGATATCTTCACTCAAAAAATCATGTGGATGTCCTGAAGGGGCACAATCTAGAGGATTATCAATAGAATCAAAATGCCTTTGTACAGAAGTTTTATCTGCAATATCTCCTATTACAAGCCTCCCCCCTTTCTTCAAAATTCTATAAAATTCCTTAATAGCTTTCTGCCTTCCTGAAATACCTGTATTCTTAACTCTATCATCGTAGTGGTGAAGGGTAGCTATAGTAGAGACCTTATCTACACTTTCATCAGAAAGTTCAAAATCATAATCTAAATTTTGATGAATAGTCGTTATAGGCAATCCATTTTTATTCTGCTTATTAACAAAATCAAGATTAGACTTTTGGTAATCGTAAGTGATAATTCTTCCTGTTTTTCCAACTTTTTCAGCTAGAGCAAAGGTGAGAAATCCATTCCCAGTTCCAACTTCTACAATGGTTTCTTCCTTTTGCGGATTAGTCAGTTCCAACTGTTTAGTCAACTCCCTAATTCTCACTTTTGGGAATTTTGTGTTTGCCAATCTATAATTCTCCCATCTCTCTCCGATACCTTGAATTTTTTTCATTAAAAATGCTGAAAAAGTAGTCTAATAAGAAGTTGTCCACCAAAATGGATGACAATAAAAAGAATTAAATATACTAAAGAACACCATTAAATATGGATTTAACAATTCCTCTGCAAGAATACGGATTATCAGACAAAGAAATAGGAGTTTATCTAGAACTATTGCCTCTAGGAACAATAAATCTTCAAGAACTTGCTAAAAGACTAAAATATCCAAGAACAACAGTTTACAATACATTGAACTACTTAATGAGTAAGGGATTAGTCTCTAAAATAGTCAAAAGGGGAGTAACCTGCTTTACAGCAACAGAACCAGAAAAATTCCTTGATAATCTAGAAGAGAAGATGAGCTTAATTGAAGGTATTCTCCCAAAGTTAAAAGAACTAAGAGAAGACCAAAAGCAGTCTTCCAGTGTACAAATTTATGAAGGCTTTAAAGGCATCTTCACAATACTATCTGATGTATTTAAGATAAAACAGCAGACATATTATTTTGGAGGGTATAAAAAATCATTAGATATTCTAAAACATTTACCAGACCAAGCAAGGCTTATCAGACTTAATAGAAATATACATGCAAAGATAATTATAGATCCAACTGACGAGCCACTGTTTCATACTTCAAAATACAAAAGACTTACAGACTTACGCTTCTTACCATCTTTAGAGGATTTTCCTGCTATGATATTTATTTATGGGGATAAAGTAGCCATGTTTACTGTTAGAGGAGATTTAGTAGGAATTATAATTCAAAACAAAGAATTTTCTGAAGCAATGAAGCTAATTTTTGACCTCTATTGGAAACAGGCAAAAACTGCCAAATTTTAGAATACAATATATTTTTATATCTCTTTCATCTCAATTATTAATGGAACTCAATCATGTCCTTGACAAAAGACATTCTGTAAGACACTTTACAAACAAAAAAGTCCCTTGGAGAGATGCGATTGAAATAGTAGATGCCGCCACAAAAACCCCTATTGCGGGGGGCAGAAATCACTTAAGATGTATAATAATTGAAGAGTCTGAAACAATAAATGCGCTTGCAAAACTCGCAGATCAATCCTGGATGGCCCATGCATCAATAATAATTGTTATAACTTCTGATGATAAAAGTTTAGAAGCAATGTATGGCGACCGAGGAAGAATATATTCAAGGCAACAAGCAGGAGCAGCAATTCAAAATGCCTTACTTAAGGCAACAGATTTAGGAATAGGCGCCTGCTGGATCGGAGCATATGATGACCATAAAATACGCCATTTATTAAAAATTTCAAAATCTAGCCAGATAGAAGCACTCATTCCATTGGGATACGAAAACCCTTCTTCTCATAAACCAAGAACAAAGAAAAGAGAACTTGAAAATTTTATCCGCTGGGAAAACTTTGAAACAAGCAAAAGACCCTCAATGTATAAGGAATAAAAATGGACAAAGTAAAAAAAGGAAACATCTTTTCTAAGGAGCCTTCAGATAAATCAAAGGAGATATTTGAAACAATTATTCAATCAAAAAATTGCAAAATTGAAAGAATAATTTCTCATGGACAAGAAACCACAAAAGGAAAGTGGTATAATCAAGAAGAAAATGAGTTCGTAATAGTCCTAAAGGGAAACGCCAAAATATTATTTGAAAATAAAGAAACTATTGCTCTGAAAGAAGGAGATTATATAGACATTCCAAAAAATATAAAGCATAGAGTAGAAGAAACTTCAGATAAAGAAGGAACAATTTGGTTAGCTGTATTCTACAAATAATCAGACATTCTCATAAAAATAATAGCTAACTAAAAAATACTTTGTCAAAAACGAAAGATTTATATATAAGTTATAAGTTATAAATTACATGAAAACAATAGCATTAAGTGAGAAAACATTTAAATTACTTGAAAGAATAAAATCAGAAAAGCGAGCAGGCTCGTTCGAAAACGTAGTTTTAAACTTGATAATTGAAAAAGACAATGTACCAAAATCCCTCTTTGGCTCCCTAAAAGGAAAAACAAAGCCATTCACATCCAAAGAAAGAAAAGAACTTTGGAAAGAGAGAATTTAATGAAATTATTAATAGACACTTCTGCATGGATAGAATACTTCACTGGTTCAAAAGAAGGAGAAATAGTAAATAAATATTTGAACGAAAATGAAATTCTAACAAGTGTTGTCTCTTTGCTAGAATTAAGCTATAAAGCAGATAAAGAAGGCTGGAACATAAGAGATTATCTTAATTTTATAAAAATAAAATCTCAAATATATGGAATAAAAGAATCCTCTATCATTGAATTTGGAAAATTATATAATTTTTCAAGAAAAAAAGAAGGAAGCTTTGGATTTGCTGATGCAATAATATTAATGACTTCAAAAAGTGAAGAAGCTAAAATTCTCACAAAGGATAATCATTTCAAGAATTTTGATAATATAATTATGCTGTAAATTAAACTTGAATAGGCAACTTACTACAAGGAAATATTATATCAACACCCATTGTAGCACTTTCAATCTTTTGAACATTTTTTACAAACAATTTAGTAAATTCTCCGATTACTTTATCATATTCTGCAAAACTCATCATAAAAAATAAGAAAAAGCTAAAACAAAAAATAAAATTTAAAACCGTCTTAGCCTTATTAGTAAATCTCTATTCCAAGATCAGAAACCTCGGAACGCATTGATGCCTCTTGCCTATGAGCCTTTCTTCCTGAAATATATGGGGATTGCACGCCAGTCATTATTGTTATAACTCTGACCTTGCTTGCAAATTCCTTATTTATTCTTGCACCGATAATTACCTGAGCATCAGGGCTTATATTTTCAGTTACAAGTTCTCCAACGCCTGAAAATTCTTCAAGCTTAAAGTCCGGTCCGCAGGTTATGTGAATTAAAGCTCCAGTAGCACCTTTATAATCTACATCCAATAAAGGATGAGTCAAAGCCTGCCTTACAGCTTCATCCACTCTCTGGCTACTGTCTGATTCGCCTACTCCAATTACGGCGACATCACCATTCTTCATGATAGCTGAAACATCCGCATAGTCTAAGTTAATCAATGAAGGCAAAGTAATAGTTTCCACTATACCTTTTATCATTGTACTTACTAATTCGTTTGCTACAGCAAAAGCCTGTTCCATTGGCAGATTACCTGCAATATCTACAAGCCTGTTGTTATCTATGATTATAGCAGTGTCAACAACTTCTGTAAGTTCCTGTAATCCAAATTCGGCTTTATCAGTTCTTGCTTTTTCGCAGTCAAAAGGCATTGTTACAACAGCAATAACTATTGCTCCAGATTCCTTAGCTAACTGTGCAATAACAGGCGCAGCTCCAGTTCCTGAACCTCCACCCATACCAGCAAGAACGAAAACCATATCAGCACCAGTTGCAGCTTTCTTCAAATCAGAAAGAGATTCTTTAGCAGCTTCTCTTCCTTTAGATGGAAAACCACCACATCCGAGACCTCTTGTCAATTCCTTACCAATAAGAATTTTTTCGTCTGCCTTAGTAATACTAAGATGCAATGCATCTGTGTTGACTCCATAAATAGTCGCCCCATTTATTCCTTTATTGAACAACCAGGTGGCCATGTTGGATCCAGCACCGCCAGTACCGAAAACTTTTATATTGGCTCGTCCAGCTCTCAACTCATCAAAGTTGATACTGTTCTTCGAGGCATTCTCAATCGCTTCTTTTGCAAAATCTAGTACCATCTCTTTTTACCTCCTTTCAAATTATTCCTATTGACTACTCAATTTACTTTAAATATTTGACTATATTAGAGAATATAGAAAAAAGACAAAAATTTACCCATTTTTTCTAGTTTTTAAAGCAAAAACAATCAAAATAAACAGAATTAAAATAAGAATTAAATAAAAATAAACAGAATTAAAAAAGGATTCTGGTGTTTTTTCCTCAAAAGAAATAAATTTTTGCTCAGACAAAGAATTACCTGAACCAGTAATAAGAAGATTAGCTTCTACGATATTAAAATAACCTGTTTCCTGATATTTATTAGCCATTTCTAAAGATCCTGTAAAGTGCTTCTTATTTGCTCTCAATAAAACAACCTTATCACTAAGATTTTTTACCCAAGAAACATTATTCATTAAATTAAGTTCTTGTAAATTATTAAGTTCTTCAGAATTATTTATATAAACCATGAATTCTCTATCGGCAGGCAAAAACAAGGATTTATCTGAATTTAATATATATAAAACAGCATCATCAACAAATTCTAAATCATTCAAAGAAGAAACCATGCCAACTATTTCATCTTTCAATAAGCAAGATTTCAACCCCACCACATAATATTCACTACCAACATAAGAGTACCCACTAAACTTATCAAGATTATCTGCTATCGCTGGAATTTTCAAATAATCTTCATTAAGGGAAAAATCTTTATCAAATTTAATAACAAATTTATCTGTTGATAAACCAAGAGGAATTTTCTCATCATAATAATATTTATAATACTGATCAGAAATTTCACAATCTTCTATAGCCCCAACCATTTGCACCATAATCCCAAAAAGCAAAAGACCTATCAAAACAGAATAAACCACATTCATAACCTTACTAACACTAAAGGCTATTTAAACTATTCCATAACTTCAATTAAAATTGAATAATATTACAGATCTTTAATTCTTTCCTTCAAAATTCGTGCATCTTTAGACAAAATTGTTGCCCCAGATGCCTTAAAATGCCCTCCGCCATCAGATTTTTCAAAACCCTCTATCAATTTTTTAGCAAATTTATTCATATCGCTCTTTCCGTCCTGCCTTCTTAAAGACAATTTGTAAAAAGGATACTTACTTTCGCCTATAATTATCGTCTTATCCTGCATCCTCGAACTGATTATATTTGAAATTATAGAAGTAACAGAATACCTTGCTTCAACTTCATAAAAATATCCTTCCTTAATCTCAATTTTCTCCACATCAAATTTTTCAACTAGAGAGTCTATCTCTCTTTGTACAGGCACTGCATACAATTTCAAATCCTTCAAATCTCCAAACTGTTCTCCAATCTTTTCATAAACTTTTACTACATTAGATTTAAAATAGAGAATAGAAAGGGAAAGAATTGCCTGTAAATCCCAAAACTTGCTCTTTTTTATTCCTTCTGCACTTTCAGAAAATTTCTCCCCATATTTATTATAAACTTCTTTCATCCAGGCCCTATTTTTTTCATAAGTCCAATCGGCAATACTTGCACATACTGCGAGCCAATCCATCTCTTCCAAATTAACTGCTTTTGAAAATAAATAATAAACCAAATAGCTCGCACAAAAGCCATGTGCAACAAGATAAACTGTATTTGAAGAATTATAATCATTCTCTATGCTATGATGATCTATAATCAACACTTCGGAAAACTTTTCCAATTCATTCACAACTTCTTTATTTTTAATGAACAAATCTGTAATAACTATTTTATTTACTTTCTTGTCTTTTAATTCTTCAACAAGCTCCATGTTTAATGCAGAATAATCGACAAACTTTAAAATGTCTGCATCTAAGACTTTATTTGTAATCTTAGCAGAAATAATTCCATCAACATCAGCAACATGGCTTATCACCGCAATCTTATCGCTGTCTCCCAATCTACCTATAAAATCAAAAAACCTTTTCTCATTTCCTACAATGAATTCAGGTTTTACAAGTTCTATTTTTTTGCTTTCCATCATATTCTCTCCAATATCTCGGCATTTATTCCTTTCTGTTTACAAAGTTCAACAAACTCCTTAGCATCTTCAATTGTCCCAACAACCCCACTTCCATAATGCATAGGTATTGCCATGCTAGGATTAAGCATCTTCGCGGCCTCTGCAGCTTCCACAGCATCCATAACATATTTTCCAGAAACAGGCAGTAATGCAATAAATTTGTTTCCATGCTTTCCATAACCTGAAAGGCTTTTCATTTCAGGAGTGTTATCGCTGTCTCCAGCATGATAAATAATCACATTTCTCATTTTTATTAAATATCCAAACCACCCCTCGCTTTTAGGATGAAAATCCTTTCCAATATTATAAGCTGGCACAACTTCAATCTTAAACTTTCCTAATTCAATTTCATCTCCTATTTCTACAACCTCCATATGTACCTTCTCAATCTTTGTAATCTTACTCTGCACGTCAGCAGGAACAACAATAACTGTTTCTTCTTTCACAAGCTTTCCAATATCCTTTATAGAGCAATGATCGTAATGGCTATGTGTTATAAGAATAAAATCTGCTTTCCCAACGCTATCTGAAACATTATATGGGTCTATTATAATTCTCATCCCATCTTTGCATTCAATTAGAAACCCATCATGCCCTAAGAATTCTATTTTTATTCCATCAACGTCCATAAAAACTCAAACTCTCTAATGCTTATAAAATTAATTATCCTAAACTACCTGCATCAGCAAGAAGCCATTTATCATACTCTCTTAAATAATCCTTAAATGCTCTAAATTGTCCCGCCATTAATCCAGCAGATAAAGCAAGTCTTGAAGTTTCATCATACCTTTCTCTTACATTTGTTCTACTTTCGAATAATTCTAAAGGGAAACCGCTATTCACATGAGCCTGACAAGCAACAGCTTCACAAAAAGCATCTCCTGCACTAAGAGCTCTTCTAATTACATAACTTGATAATATTAATGTCTTATCAACCAAACCCATAAAACTCCAGAGATTATAATTATTTAAATTTAATCAATTTAAAGAATCTCACTTAACAAATTCCACATTCTCTAAATCTTCAAATTCCTTATCGCCTGTAAGAAACTTTATACCCCATTGTTTAGCTAAAACATAACCTATGCAGTCAGCCATAGAGACGTTTCTTTTATTAATTAATTTTTTTAACTTTGCTGCTTCTTTTATTACTTCTGCATCAAAATCTCTTACAAAGGGATAATATTTATCAAAAACATTTTCAGCTTCCTGCTCTCCAACCTCCCTTAAAACTCCTAAATAAAGTTCAAACAAGTTTAGTTTTGTAGTCACAACACCCGCACTTATGTATTTTTCATAATTTTCATTATTTTTTAAAATTTCAAAGAATGCATATGTATCAAAAAAGAAGTCTTCCTTTTCATCACCACTAATCGCTATATAATTCTCTTCTAAGTTCATCTTTTAATTGTTGTCCTGATTTCTTTAACTTTCCCTTGAGCATACCAAAAGTTTCTCTTAACACCTTTCTGGAATCTTTAAGCAAAAGAAATCTAACATGGTCGTCCTCTCTAAGTTTTTCCTTTTGAATAATATCCACAGGTATAACTATCGCAAATGAATTTCCCCATCTTTTTAGCTTAGCTTCCCCTTGTGTCATAGTTAGACATTGTCTCACTTATATTTAAACCTTTCTAGTAGAATCTGTATTTTTCATTGTAAAACCATCTTTGCTATACTTAACATCTTCCCTTCTTCTCCCCTAGCACACATAACCTGCATTCCAACCGGTATTTTTTCACTTCCCTCTTTAACTTCCCCCATTGGAATGCTCACGGAGCATATTCCAGAAAGATTAGCTGGTATTGTTAAGGCATCGTATGCATATTCATCTTCAACTTTCACTTTGTCTCCAATCTTCCAAGGCAAACTCGGCACAGTTGGAAGCATTATGCAATCAACTTTCTTAAAGGCATCAGCAAATTCATTCTTTATCAATTCTTTCACTTTCAATGACTTTTCATAATATTGTCCAGCAAACTCTGCTTTTGTAATTACACTCCCTCCAAGTATTCTTCTTAATACTTCTTCCCCGCACTTCTCTTCAATTTTATATCCATACCCTCTTCCATCAAATCTTCTTGTCGCAGAATAGAATTCAGAATAGACTAATGGATAATATGTTTGCACTGCAAGTTCTATATGTTTGATTTCGATATCTTCAACTTTCCATCCATTTTTCTTTACAGCTTCTCTTACTTTCTCATCAAACAGTTCTTGAATTCTTTTGTCCACTCCTTTTATTACTATTATGCCTATCTTTACTTTTCCTTCTTTCTTCAATTCTATTTTTTCACTTTCAAAACTAATTGTATCTTTATCATCTTTTCCTTTTATTACATCCAACACTAATGCAACATCTTCAACGTTTTTTCCAATTGGCCCTATTTGATCTAATGACATAGATAAATCAACTAATCCATACCTAGAAACAAACCCATAACTCGGCTTAACCCCTACCACTCCGCAATTGCTAGCAGGCGTTCTTATACTGCAACCAGTATCGCTTCCAAGAGAAACATCACAAAATCCAGCAGAAACTGAGGCAGCACTTCCTGAACTACTTCCTCCCGCTACTCTATCCAATGCCTTGGGACTTCTAGTGGCTCCGTACGCACTATGTTCTCCACTGCTTCCACAAGTAAACTCATCACAATTACATATCCCAATTATCAAACCATCTTCTTTCTTTATTTTTTCAATAACTGTCGCATCATACGTCCCATAATAATTTTCAAGCACTTTACTCCCACAACTGATGGGCATTCCTTTTACATTTATATTCGCCTTTATTCCAAAAACATACCCATAAAGTCTTCCTTTTTTCGCCTTTGCATCAATTTCCTGTGCTTCTTTCAATGCATTGGGATTAATATAGAGAAATGCATTTATCTTCTTCCCTTGTTTATCATTCCTATTTATCTCATCAAGATACTTTTTCACCTTTTCAACAAGTTTCATATCCATTATTCCAACACAGAATTAATAAATCTAACTACCAGCTAATCTTAACAAAATGCTTCTTAATATACAAAATTTCCTGTAATTCATACAATTCTAATGTACCTTCAACCTGGTCATCAAAATATCTTAGCTGATAATCCTTATCTGCTTTAGCATCAAACATCTCAACAGCCATCTCCTTCGTACTTCCATGGTCTATCAAACAATAATGGCTATCAACTTCATACTGCTTTCCATCTATCGTAACTTTATCTCCCTTCTTGACTTTAGACATTGGCTTGCTTGCCTTTACTTGATGATTACTTTCTTCCTCATTTTTTCCATTCATTTTCTCCTCTATTTTATCCAATTCCTCTTCAAGCTCTTCTTCGTCAACTGCCTTCTTTTTCTTAGGTTTACTTTCTGCATATTCCACATCTTCATCATCAGAGAAAGCATCATCTAAATCCAATCCTCCTTCATTTTCTTCTTCCTTCTCTTCTCTAACTTTATGAGTTATACCCATTTTAGCTTTTGCTTGTTTTTTCTTTACTACCATTGTTTTTTCTCCGCTATTATCTTATCTCCTTCTTTATTTGGAGCATTGGCAAACATTCTCTCTCTGAAATCTTTATCGCATTCCGTTCCGTTCATCTCTTCTCTAAACCCAGAAACTTGGTTTTTAAGCTTTTTCTTTTTCTTTAATTTCACGCTTTTCAAGCTCTCACTAAACTTTTTCAATATTTCCTGTGCCTCTTCTCTTATCTTATCTCTCTCTGCCTCATCCATCCTGCAACAAGCTGAATTTAATTTATAAAGTTATTCAAATCAATAAACTGCACAACATATAATTTTATAAACTGGGTTAAAAAACAATTTTATGGCTATTTATTTAATAGGAGAAAGAGAAAAAGCAGGAAATGCAGTCATCTTTGACGGAGATGGAGACGGCACTAGTGCAACAGCAATCTGGCTTATGCATAATCACGGAGATTACTTAGCAATTACTAATGCACAGAAAAATGATAGAGCATTAGTGCAACATGTTTTAACCGCTTTCACACCAGAAAAACTGGCAAGAGCAAGAATAGGAATCTTTGATTTAGATGCAGAAAATAATCAGCAAGCCTTGGAAGCATTGGCAAAAACTGGTGCGAATGTAGATTTTGTAGACCACCACACAAGAGATGCAAGAATAATCCCTGCAGAATTGCATACATACGTCGAAACAGACACAAACGCAAATTCCACAGCCACAATTGCGTACAATCTAGCAGATTCTCTTGGTGCTTTAAATCATCAAGAATCAAGAATAAGAGCAGCACAATTAGCAGTTATTGGACTTGCAAACGACGGAAAAAAACAAGCATCTTTACAATTTAGACCAGACTTGATAGGTCCAGAAACTAGAAGAAAACTCTGTGCATATGGAAAAGGAATAAATTTCGGAGCAGGAGAAGGCACACTGGACAGCGTAGCATTATTAAGAGGATTTTCTGAAACTGACAGACCTTTAGAATATTTAGAATCAAATAGTCCAATAAATGAGCTAGTAGAAAAAAGACAAACAGAAATAAATTTCATAGACCACAGTTCAAGAGTTAGAGGTTCTGCAGGTTTACTATTCTATTTATTTCCTTGTTCAACTCCAGAAGAACAAAAACGTTCTTTGGCAATCGCGAATGAATATCTAAACACTCAAATGGAAGAAAACCTTGAATGGTATACTCATGTAGCCCTATTCAAAACACCAAAAGGAGTATGGAGAGTTGGTGGAAGAAATGGAGCTAAAAGGCCTCCAATAAGAACAGTTTTAGAAAAATTAGCACAAAACTACGGAAGTCCAGAAGTAGTCGGAAGAGGAACAGCAAGCAGATTTGAAATAAGCCAAGACGTAGATCAAGAATCCTTCTGGGCCAGACTACAAGTTGCTTACAGCGAAGCTATAGTTTCTTAAAAACTATTATAAACCTGTCTGAACTATTTAATACATGAGAGATAATCCTTTGTCGCTAGTTTATGCTTCTATAGTAATTATTCTCTGGGGAACAGTAGCTGCGGTTTCTAAACTAATGCTGAATAATATTTCAAACTATCAACTAATGTTTTATGTAGCATTATTTTCAACCACCACAACATTTTTTATCTTGCTATTGGCTAGACAAAAAAATACTTTGAAAGAGATAAAGAAAAATTTTGGAAAACTCTTTATCTTGGGAATATTAGGCATGGGAATATACCAGTTCTTCTACTTTACAGCAATAAGCAAGGCACCAGTAGCACAAGTTAATGTCTTAAACTATATGTGGCCCATTTTTATCTTAATTTTTTCTATATTTCTACTAAAAGATAAATTCTCAAGAAAAACTCTTATCGCATTTCTTTTAGGGATATTTGGAGCATATTTGGTTATAACAAAGGGCACACTTTTAGTATTTGATAGTCAATACATTTTAGGATATGTTTTTGCCTTAATTGCCGCATTAAGCTGGGCATTATTCTCGATTCTAAACAAAAAAATAAAACTCTCTCCAATAAAAAGCATGTTCTTCTATAATCTTATAGGGTTATTATTTATGGTTGCTATAATGGCAATAACTAATTCTTCATTTAATATTCCCTTTAAAGAATTGCTTGGAGTTGCTTACATAGGGGTCATCCCTACAGGAATTGGATTTCTATTATGGATTAAATCCTTACAATTAGGAAAACCTGCAATAATATCAAATCTTTCACACCTCACCCCATTTATCTCACTGGTTTTCATCTGGTTAATAGCAAAAGAACAAATATTAATAAGTGAAATAATTGGGTTAATTATTATTGTTTCTGGTATACTTTTACAACTTAAAAAATAAATTCTACCTTCTAAACTCTACTTCAATCTTCCCTTTCTTATCTTCGGGCAAATCAACAATAGCATACTTCCCCTCTCCAGTATCTCCTGGATTTACAATAATACTTTTTCCTATTTTCTTAACTCCTTGATATTCATGCATATGACCGCATAATACAAGTTTTGGTTTAAACTTTAATATTGCTTCTCTAAACCCCCTTATCCCAGCACTCTTTCCATCCATCATATTCCCCTTACTTTTTATTATATCAAAAACACCTCTAGGCGGATAATGTAAAACAAATATTTTCTCTCCTTTTGCTTTCTTACACATCTTAAACATGAAATCTCTGCTTCTCTTTATTCTTGCTTTCCTTTTTTCAACCATTTCAGGCCCATCATTAGTAACAAATTCTTTATCTTCAACATATGAATGAATATCCATATATCCCCCAAATCCAATCCAGCTAATTCCATTCCACTTCCGTGTTTTATAATTTACATCAATAAAATTCTTTAAGCTTTTAAGAAACCTCCTATTTTTTTTGCTTTCTTGCAAGGTATATTGTCTTCTTGTCTTGCTTACAAAAGGATAATCATACCATCCGTCATCCCCATTTCCAAAAACAAATATAACTGGCTTCCCAAGTTCATTCATAAAATTCAAGATATTTCTTGCAACATCATCATCTTTCTTCAAAAATCTTTTAAGTTTCGCTCTTCCGAAAAACTCTTCAGGACTTACCGGTTCTGTTGCTAATTTTACACATTTAAAGCAATATTTTACATAAGGTTGCCATTCATCTATCCCCGTATAATCTCCAACACCAACCACAGCATCAAACTCTTCACTTTCAATCTTCTTCCTAGTCTTCTCACTTAATTTACCCTGAAAATCTCCAACAACTAATAGTTTCATTTTAAAATATATTAGATACCTTTTAAAAATATATCAAAGCCTAATCCTCCCTTGTAAATCCAAACTTTTCCAAATATCTTGCACCACTAATTTCTTCTATGGTGCCCAAAAATACTTCCACCTCTAATCTATGTTGATAAGGCAAACCTTCTTGTAACAAAATACTATCAGGAGAGTCCATAACATGAAACAATAATGCTCTTTGTTCTAAATGATTTCTTCTTAAATCTTCTTCTCTCTCTTGATGTGTCGGATTATGTCCCACCCTCTGTCCAAGAAAATACTCCCAATCTCTCCTCCAATTAGCTCTAACATGTTCATTATAATTTATTTGGTCTTTTGGAACAAAACATTGAGCCAAAACATCAAGTTCCCTAACACTCATTTCATGCAAAACTTCCAATTTCCACAAATCACTCCTATTACCAACTAATCTTCTTTCGTCATCACCCAAACCTCTTCCTTCAACATAGCTAGAATTGTCCATTGTCACATTCATATTTATTCAAACAGATGTATTTCCAATTATTTAAACTTTTTCAGACTTAAGGAGTCAATCTATCTCTATCTCTTGGGAACATTGTAGCTTCTTTCACATTATCAAGTCCGCATATAATTTGTGTCAATCTTTCAAGACCTATACTCCAACCAGAATGGAAGGGTGCACCATATCTAAAAGAGTCTACATAATCTTTAAAATTCTTAGGATTCAATCCTTTAGCTTTCAATCTTTCAATCAATAATTCTGGAATATGAATTCTCTGCCCTCCAGAACATATTTCAACTCCCCCATAAAGAGCATCAAATCCTTCGCTCTGTTTGGCATCTTTCTTTCCATCTTTAGGCATTATATAAAATGGTTTTATTGAACTTGGCCATGAATGAGTAAATACTATATCTCCCTTATATAATTCACACAGCTTTCTTTCTTCTTCCGGGCTAAAGTCTTCTCCTATTTTTCCTCCAACTTTCTTCAATGCTTCTTCATAACTTAAATAAATTCCCCTGGGAACTTTTAACTTAACCCCTAACAAATCCAATTCAGTCCTACATCTTTCAATAACCTGCTCAACAACATACACTATGACATCTTCTAGATACTTCATTATTTGCATTTGATTTGTAAATGCCATTTCAATATCCATCTGTCTTATTTCATTAATATGTCTTGTAGTATTATGTTTTTCAGCTCTCCAAACAGGGGTTATCATGAAAGTCTTTTCCATACTGCAAGCCAACATTTGTTTATACAATTGCGGAGATTGTGCCAAATATGCTTTCTTTTCAAAATACTTAACTTCAAATAAATCTGTTCCTCCTTCACTTGCCTGCCCTATTACGCAAGGAGGTTGCATTTCAATAAATCCTCTCTTGTAAAAATACTCTCTAAATGAATTTGAAATAACGTTTTGTATTTTGAATATTGCTCTTGTCTTGCTTCTATGAAAATCTAAAAACCTATAATCTAATCTTTTAGGCATCTCAGTTTTCGAAAAATCTGTTGTGTCAATAGGTAATATCTCTTCCGCTTTAGAGACTATCTCAATAGTTTCAGGATTTATTTCTCTCCCTCCAGAAGCCTTATCACTTTTCTTCACTTTTCCAGAAATAATAACTACACTTTCTCTGTTTATTCCCTTCATATTCTCAAATACCTTGTCGCTTGTCTCTCCCTTAAATCCTGTAACTTGTATATCTCCGCTTACATCTCTCACAACAAGAAATATCAACTTTCCAAGCTCTCTTTTATCATATAACCATCCAGCAATAACTGCTTTCTTACCATCATCTTTAACACCTATTTCATTAATTGCCTTTCTATCTTTCAATATCTTAGTTATCTCTTCATGACTCATATCAACTAAAGAAAAACACCATTTTTAATCTTTGTTATTGTAGATCAAAACAAACCTTCCTTTCGTTAAAACTTTTTAAGTGTCATTTTTAATCTTTATCATTCAACAATTCTCTCAAAATCTTCTTTTTTCATACTTCCATCTTTAGAAGGATACCAAGTATATGCCTCTCCCTTTTTAACTTCTTCATCAAAAAACCTTCTAGGAAAATTGCCCTCCATAAGAGCTTCCTTATGATTTTCTCTGTAGTAATCAGCAAGAACAAAATCATCCCTGACCGCTTTAACAATTAATCTATTTGCACTATAGAATTCTCTTCTGTCTAATACTTTAGTAAATAATCGCATCATCTGCAATACTCCCTTAATTCTCCCCTAGGATCCTTCCAATCAGAATCAAATTCGACAAAATCTTTTGATAAAGGCATAATATTAACAACATTTCCATTTTCACACTCTATTAGCACATCAATGCACCTATTTTCATCACATATTGCACTAGTCCAGCTATACATTCCATTCAACTCATCCACAACCTTTCCAGTAATGCTTAGATTTCCAATCTTCCCGATCAAAAATCCAAGAATAAATGCTATTACAATTAATATAAGAATTATTACAATTTTCCTTCCGTTTTCCATTTAAATCAGGCACTTATCAACTTTTTAAATATATTTAAGATGTAAATCTTGAATATACAAGAAAAATTATGAAATAATTTTTTGTAGTATTCCCATTGCTTTTCTCTTATCCACATCTTTTCCAAATTTTCCAATTATCAACCCCATATATGCCCCCTCACGTAATCCAGGGCTAGCATTTACAAGCTTTTTGATCTCCATTTCAAGAACACTATCATCAACTTTCTCAACTTTCAAAGCACTTTCTAATCTTTCTCCGTTCACTATCTTAGATAGTACGCCCTTAACATCTCCTTCTTCTATTTTTTTCTCTTCAACAGCTTCAATTATTTTACCAAGCACTGCTTCATTCATTAATTCTTTAACTTCTTCGTAACTCTTTCCAGTTTTAGCAGAAAATTCCTTTCTAAACAATGTAATTATCTTAGCAATTAATTCGGGATTCTTATGTATCTTCATTAATTCAGTAAATTCTTCCACATTTCCATCAATAACTAAATTAAGCAATTCTCCGCGTAAGCCTTCTTTCTCCAATTCATTTTTAATGTCTTGTTTAAGCTTAGGCAATTCTTTCTTCAATCTATTTATTCTCTCTCTGCTAATTTTAAGTAGGGGTAAATCAGTTTCAGGATACATTCTTGCTCTTCCAGGCATCGGACGATTGAATTTAGTGCTCCCATCAGCTAATATTCCTCTTACTTCCCCTTTTATCTTTCCCTCTTCAATATCTTTCTGCTGTCTTTCTATCTCTATATCGCATGTCTTTATCATCATCGCAGGATCTTGAAATCCTTTTATCTCAACTCTATTATGTCCCTTAATATTTATATTAACATCTTGTCTTATAGTTCCAATTCCCCTTTTAACTCTGCATGCTCTTAATATTTCTCCAATTTTAAGCGCACACTCTTTAACCTGCTCTGGATTTTTCATTTCAGGTGCAGTCATTATCTCAATAAGGGGAATTCCCAATCTATCCAATTTCCATATCTTAACATTTTTATCCCCTTCAATTTTATCATCTTCACTTCCATCACTCTCTCCAGGCCTTGCAGAATCTTCTTCAAGCGCAACAGTAGCAATAGGCACTCTTCCAAAACTTGTATCCATCCATCCAGAATGTGCAATAAGCACAGTTCTCTGAAATCCAGATATGTTGCTTCCATCAATTACAGTCTTCCTCATTATTTGTGTATTTTGATATATTTCGCAATTCAGAAGCAAGGCAACTTGCAACGCAATATCTAACGCCCCATCATTTATCAATTTTGGAGGTTCTTCATCCAATTCAATCAAACAATTAGTATCTTTGTAATATTGATAAACAAATGTTTTATCAAGCCCATGTTCATACTCAACTGCCGTATCAACTTCCCCGGTCTCTCCTGCAACTCTATGCAATTTCCTTTTTACAATTAAATCGCATTTATCACTTCTAAGGACACTTGAACAATTACAAAATAACTTTCTGCTATCTATTTGTTGATGTATCTCTAATCCTGCTTTAAATCCTAATTTTAAATAATCCAATTTACTATTTGTGTTATCATCTTTATCCATATATTAAGAATAAGATAAGGATTATTAAAGTTTACTTAGCTTGCGACATTCTCAATCCTTCTTCAATTCTAGAAAGATTAACTGGACTAACTGCAGATGAATCTGCCCCAACATATTTAGCAACATTCTGAAGAAACACCAGATACTGTGGTGTAACAACAAACCTATCAACTTCTGGAGCATAAATATGTCTTCCATGAGCATTATCTCTTAATACTTTTAATCTGATAGTGTTAAACTGAGGATTATCTATTGTAGGAACATTATCAAATTTAACTGTACTAACAAGCCCTTTTCAACCATACCTCTAAATTTCTTAGTCTTTGCATGTTCGCCTTCCTCAACACCTATAACCTGATAACCCATTCTCTTGATTAAATCTTCTCTAAAAGAAGCAATATCTCCTCCAGCAGATGCCTTTAAAGCAGCCCTATCATCGACTCCTTTTCTGAACTGTTTATATCCTTTAAATGCAGAAGCACCAGAAAGAACCTCATCGAGACATACAATTTTCATAGGGGTGCCATCTTCATTTGAATCAAAGAAGTTTCTATACCAAGTAGACATCAGTTCATCTCTATTTCCAAATCTACTAGAATTAGGAAGATAACAAACGTCTTCTAAAGGAAAATTTTGATCAACAATTGACAATATATCTACAAATGGAACCGCTCCAACTACGGGAGCAAATATATAATCTGGAGAATTTTCTCTTACAAGCGTAGCTACCCCTCTAAATCCATCTACAAACTTTTCAAATTCATCTCTACTTTCAAAGTCTTTTCCCATATTAAAAACACAAAATTCCAATATTTAAACCTTTCTATTTGTACCTATTAGAGAGTTACAACATAATAGAAATCTTAGAATTCTTTAACTTCATACTGCAAATCTAAACCTGCAGAAGCTCTAGCAATTCCTTGCTCAATTTCTTCTCTTTGAGATCCACTAAGAATAAAAGCTGCAGGATTATCTCCTCTATATAGTTTATCTTCTACTATTGACTGAATACTATACTTTGCCTTAACATTTCCAAGACTTTTAAAAAGTGAAAGTGCTAAATCTGGATCTCCTCCAGTAACAACTAAATGTAAATAATGCATATTTTCTCCCCTCACACCTGCCCTAAATAATCTCTCTTCTTCACTAACATCAACTACTCTCAACTGTTTCAGCATCTCATTGAATGTTGTTTTTGGAAATTTCTTTGCCATGTAAGTAACTCACAAAAAATTAGCTTTTAAACTTTTGCCTTAAATTTAGAATTACTCAACCAATCTCTCATTCAATTCTCCAGCCATATTCTCAAGCATTTTTTCCTTAACATTTTTCTTCCATCCGTAATGCCCCAAAACAAATCCCAATTTAACAAATGCTGTCTCGGCCAACATATCTTCTAAGAAAATAACTCCTGCATCAATTAACTCTCTTCCATTACTATAAACTAATGGATCTAATCTTCCATTTATAGTCTGAGCAGCGGCACAAACAACAAATCCCTCTTTTATTAATTTTTTAAGTTTGGGAATCCAATTATTTTTTGCTTCACCAACAGGCAAATGCCCTAAACCGCTAACTTCGACGACAATTCCTTTATACTTAAGGGCATAAAAATCAAGAATTGATGAATCCTGCCCGGGATAAAATTTCACAAGTGCAACCTTATCTGTATGATCTTTATCCAATTCCGTCTTCTTAGTACTTTTTTTCTTATAAGCTTTAAGAAATTCTATCTTATCTGGATAAACTCTCGCAATTGGTTCTGTATTTACTGGTTTAAATGCGTCTCTTCTGCTTGAATGCATTTTCCTAACTTTACTTCCAAGCAAAGCATAACAATAATCATCATTTGTAGTTGCATGTCCCACAAGCATTACCTCTGCACAGTCAGACAAAGCCATTTGCACAGCACATTCAATATTCAAATGTGCGTCACTACTTGCCCTATCAATACTTCTCTGGCTATATGTTAATACAACGGGCTTATTTATATTTTTCAAAAAGAAGCCTAGTGCAGCAGAAGTATAACCTATAAAATCAGTTCCATGTGTAACAATAACTCCTTCAATTTCATCATCGTCCAACAATTCTTCAACAGATTCAGCAATCCTTAGCCAATGTTCCCATGTCATACTTTCAGATGCCGTCATAAATGGAACTTTAATTTTTACAACGTTGGCTTTCTCAGATATTTCTGGATAAAATTGCATAAACTCTTTTGCATCTGTCAACCAATGCACTCCCCCAGTTTTTGAATCAAACTTTGCAGCAATAGTTCCTCCAGTAATAACCAATCCTATATTTTTCAATCCCTTTTTCTTTTCACTCTTGACCTCTATTTCTTTCTCTTCTTCTTTATCTTCTTTCTTGTACTTTTCAAGCACTCTTCCCGCAAGAATATTTTCTTTAACAATTCCTATATTGTATCCAGAATCCAATTTCAAAAGCACAATACTGCCATCACTACTTTCCAAAAAAGTTCCATCAATTTCTTCTTTAGCTAATTTAAGCCTTACTTTATCTCCTGCATTAAACCTCTCAAGTTCCATAATTACCAAAGAAATAGGGGATATAAAAATCTGTCTAAACAGATATTTTAGCATGCCATTTTTCTCAATAAGTTTCCTATTTAAAAAATAATAACTCTATAATATCTAACAGCCACACTGGCAGTATCGCTAATTGTCTTTGGAGGACCGTTATCAACCCAAGCTAAATAACCTCCAGTTCCAGCAAGGTAAGGTATAGCACTAAACCAATCAAGTCCATTATTAGAATATTGAATATAATACTTATGCCCCGTTAATGAAGCAAATCTCAATAAATAATGATTATCTACTGTTCTTGTTACACTTACACCAGACAATACACTTCCAATAGGATTAGGTTCTGGAACTTTAGAGACTGCCTTAGCTGAAAATGTCGTTGCCGTAGGTTTCAGAGAATTAGGAGGTACATAATATTCTATAGTAAGAGTTTTAGTTTGTCCAGATGACAATGGATAATTGTATATAACATAAGGCTCGGGCCCATTAGGATAATCAGTTCCACTAACAAAACCTAAGGCATTCGTTACAACAACCCCATTCGGAACATTCCCTATAGATACCTGCACTGCCCAAAAAGTATTTGATGTTGGATTGACAATCTCAATACGTTGTTCATACCATCCAGTTTCTGCTCGAGGAACACTATTCGTATTTAATGTATCAAGAATTCTAACTCCTGGACCGCCAAAATCACATGATTGTGTCAATACCGGATTTCCTCCAATACATCCGGCAGGTGTTGAAGTAGCCACACTACAGGACATAGTATTACTTAGAGTACATTGACCACAATTATATGTAAATGAAGTGCATATACTTTCCGTTTTCACACACCATACTACATTTCTATACGGTGGCCAGCTTGAAACTGAACCGATTACAAGATCAGTCGCTAAAGAGGGTCTCCAACTATTATAGGCAGTATATGAATCAGCAGTCCAAGTATGATTATGTGTATCTGCTCCACCTATGCCTCCATAACTAACTGCTCCTTTGGGTACTCTTCCATCCAAATCCGTAAATCTCGTCCATCCTGTAGGGCAAGCAGTATTGAACATAACAAGCGCAGTCGAACCTCCTACAAAGTTTAAACCAGCATCAAACATCTCTTGAAAAGTTCTCTCAGTTCCCCTATCATTAACTATCAATTCATCTGCTGAATGACCAAAGCTAACAGCATCTCCAGGAAGTCTATTAAAATTATTATTGAAAGCATGAACAACCATTAAACCTCCAAATAAAACAACTAATACTAAAAGAAACACAAATGCTTTTTTACCAAAATTTAATTTTATTTTCATTATGTTTTTTTACACCATACTACATTTATGTAAGGTGGCCAGCTTGAAGAATGATCAATTGCAAAATCACTACCAACTGCAGGTCTCCAACTACTATCTAAATTATAAATGGTAGCAGACCAAGTATGATTATGTGTATCTGCTCCACCTATGCCTCCATAACTAACTGCTCCTTTGGGTACTCTTCCATCCAAATCCGTAAATCTCGTCCATCCTGTAGGGCAAGCAGTATCGAACATGATTATCGAGCCAGAAGGTAACTCGCCCCCTTCAGCCGAACCTCCGAAAAATGACTGAACACTAACTTCCTGCCCAGAACTTAATTTCACTAAAACTTCTGTAGCAGAGATTCCTAAAACATCTCTTGCATGAGCAACAGTTCCGTCAAAATTACCATTATAAGCTTGAACAAAAATCAACATTCCAAAAAATAATACAACTCCGATTATCAAAAACAACCTCTTTCCTATTTCAAACTCAAATTTTATTTTTTTCATGTTTTTTTACACCAAACTACATTTAGATAAGGTGGCCAGCTTGAAGAAGGATCAATTGTAAGAGGATTATATATGACGGGAGAACCTCCTTTGTCCACGGCATAATATGTAGCAGACCAAGTATGAGTATGTGTATCAGCTCCGTCTATAGCTCCTGGTGCATTTGCTCCAGTTCCTGCAGAATCAACTCCTCTTGGAACTTTTCCGTCTAATTCTGCAAATCTTGTCCATCCATCTGGACAAGCCCCTCCAAACGCTAATATGCCTCCACTAGGAACTCCGTTTGGATAGAATCCTGATTGGGGCTGAGAACCTAAAATATCTTGAACAGTCCTTAAATTTGCTCCATCTTTAACAGCTATCTCATCTGCTGAATGTCCAAAAATTCTCGGCGTTGAAGTTCCAATAGCAAAAACCCCTCCAACCAATGCAATTACAAAAATTAAAGAAACAATTCCTATAAAATATTTCTTCTCAATACACACCTCAATTTTCATTCTATCTAATATTAAAAGAACTATTTAAACATTAATACTGCTTTGCAACATAAATAATTTCATGTGCTTTCTTCCCACATATCGCACAATTTCCGCTTACCTTCTCCTTCTCCAACTTTGTACCTCTAACCGTCGCTCCAATTATCTCTTTTTCTATCTTCATAGCACAATTCTCTCCGTCTTTATCAACAGAACAAAATGCACATCTAGCAATACTTCCGCTTTCAACTGCTTTCTTCATTTCATTAATACTTTTCACATCCTTTATCCTTCCATCAAATAAGCTATCTGCTTGTTTTATCAAATTATTTGTAAATTCCTCAGAAACTTTTTCAAGATATTTACTTAAATCTTTTTCATTTATAATCTCTTTTTTATTTGTGTCCCTTCTAAATACTGTCAATTTCTTTCCTTCAATATCTTTCAAACCTATGTCTATTCTGACTGGAACACCTTTCATTTCCCAATAATTAAATTTCTCCCCAGCACTCTTTTCACTTTTATCAATCAAAGTTAAATAATTATTTTCAATCAGCCTATTTACATCTCCGCACTTTTTCAAAACTTTTTTATCATCCTGCACTGGAACAACTACAACTTGTACAGGTGCAATTCCCCAAGGGAATCTTAATCCTTTATCATCTCCATGAACTATTACAACTGATGCAAATATCCTTGAAACTGCAGGTCCATAACAAGTTATCCAAACATATTTATCTTTTCCATCTTTATCTCTAAACTTAACATCGAACGCTTTAGAAAAATCTTGTTTCAATAAATGAGTAGATGGCTGTTGAACAACTTTTCCATCAGGATTTAATACATCGGCGGCAAAAGTCCTATGTGCTCCAGCAAACCTGTCCCATGATGGCCTCTCAAAAAAAATAAAAGGCAATCCAAAAACATCATGCATTACTTCTTTTGTAGTATCCATATCCTCATGCACCTGTTTCATTGCATTCTCTTCCGTTGCATGAGCACAATGCGCCTCTATCCAATGAAATTCTCTGCTTCTTAAAAATGGTCTTGTCGCCTTAGTTTCATATCTAAACACGTTCGCTCTTTGATACGTTTTAAATGGTAAATCTTTATAACTCCTTATCCATAAATTAAACATTTGATAAAATGCTGTTTCAGATGTAGGACGCAAAGCTAATCTTTCTTCAAAAACATCATCTCCAGCACCAGTCACCCAAAACACTTCTGGAGTAAACCCTTTTACATGACTCGCTTCTTTTTTCAAATTCCCTTCAGGGATAACTGTTGGATACCAGTAAGGATTATGGCCTTTCCTTCTTAATACTCTCTCAAGATAGTGATACATCTTTTCCATAGAAATTACACTCCAAGGCTGAAATACCAAAAAACCCTTGACATTATATCTTAAATCAGCAAGCTCGGCTTTTTGCACAATCTCACTATACCACTCAGAAAAATTCTCATTTTTCTTAACACTTAATCCTTTCAACTTACCAACATTATCTTTCTCGCCTTTCATTCAACTACCTACTAAATGTAATTATTAAATCTTTTCAATAGGCCCACGAGGAATTGAACCCCGATCCCAAGGTCCGAGGCCTTGTATTCTATCCATTGAACTATGGGCCTACAACTAAACAAAAAACAATACTAATAAAACTATTGATTTAGGCATTAATTCCCAAGCAAAATAGCTGTAATTACGCATATTACAATAATTATTGCGGAGATTACCTGCCTTGCGCTTGGCTTTTCTTTCAAAAATATTACTGCAAATAAAAATATGAGTACCGCAGATAAACTGAATAATAGCGTACTGTAAACAACCCCTATTACCTCATAACTTTTATATAAAATAGCTCTATAAACCACCCAGATCAGCCCGATAAGAAGTATTATCCAGCTTGTTTTTCCATCTAAGTCCTTAAATTTTGGCCTATAAATCAAAGCCACAATAACAAAAATGCTCAAACATCTTATGAAATAAAAAGTAAAAGGAGAATAATACTGCAATAAGGGCTTAGAAAGGTTCAATTCTATTGCAAAAAATAGACTTCCAAGTAAAACAGCAAGCATATATTTATTCCATGTAAAATGATTTTTCTTAATATGCGCAATTACTAAAGTTAATGAGGCAACAACTGCAAGCCCCACAATAATCCAATTTCTCTCATCAGCATAAAAAGAGAAAGCCAAAAGAACGGTAAATAAAGGTTGCATAAGCCATATAGGTTCAAACTCGCTTATAGTTTCCCTTTTCAAAGAATAAAATATGCACAAATTTGCAAGCATCGCAAAAAACACGACAAAAACAAATCTAATTATATTTTCAGCATCTCTCGCCCCATCATATACTCCCCATGTAAAATAAACAAAAAACAAAGAGACTATCACAATCGCAAGAAATTCATAAGTTGTATATGCCCCATAATGCAAATTCTTTTTTCTTAAGGCATATTTCTCAAGATTCATTCCAGTAGCTTCAAGAAAGGAACCAATTATTGGAAGATACATATCATTTCCTCAATACCTTTTCCAAAATTTTTCTAGATAGAGTATAATCTGCCCTCTTTTGCGTTTCCCTCATAACTTGCCCCATCAGAAAGTTAAACGCGTTTTGCTCACCCCTATTATAGTCTTCAACAGCCTTAATATTTTTCTTAACAACTCCATTTATTATCTTCTCCAACTGTTCCGCATCTGTTATTTTCTCAACATCATCTGCTTTGGGCATATAGCTTTTTGGATGCCAACTGTTCAATATCTCTTTTCCTTTAAGAGGAGTTATCTTTCCTTTATGGACTAAACTTAATAATTCCGCAAAATGTTCAACTTCTATTTTAACCTCGTGCAATTTCTTCTTATTATAGTTCAAGAACCTCATTAGTTCAATAGTAATCCAGTGTAATGCTTCTGCAGGATTAACTTTTTCAACAACTTTTTCAAAAAATTCAACAATGTCTATATTCTTAGCAAGAACTTCAGCATTTTTCTTATCAATCTTATGCTTTTTAATTAACTTTTCCAGTTTAACATCTGGACTTTCAGGCATACTTTTCTTCAATTCATCAATAAACTTCTTATCTATCATAATATTTAATAAATCAGGGTCTGAAATAAATCTATAATCTTCTGCATCTTCTTTACTTCTCATTAGAATGGTTTTTCCTTTAGCATCATCCCACCTTCTCGTCTCTTTCTTCTTTCCCCCTTCTTCTGCTTGTCTTTCCAATTCATATTCTATTGCTTTTCCAACATTTTCAATACTATTCAAATTCTTTATCTCAACCCTTTCAGTTTTCTTAGGAATACTTACATTCGTATCCACTTTTATTCCGGCGTTTGAATCAACAGCTTTCAAATATGACAATGCGTGCACCAATTTCCAAAGCCAATCCATTACCTCTTCAGCCGTTGAAAAATCAGGAGCAGTAACTATTTCCACAAGAGGTAATCCGCTTCTATTATAATCTACTTCCCCAGTTTCAGGATTCCATGAAGCAGGGTCTTCTTCGAGATGCATACTGCTTATTTTTATCCCCATAAATTTTCCATTTTCTCCAACAGGAACAGCATTTGCTCCAGAAAGAGTATTTTGATATCCCTTAGGCAAATCTGGCCAATTGTAATGCTTTCTTTTCCAAACAAGTTCATTATTTATTTTGCATCCCAACATCAAACCAATTCTAACTGCCTGTTTCAATGCAGTTTCATTAGGCAACATCGGCTTTGCTCCTGGTTGTCCCGTACATATAGGACAAATGTTAATATTACTTTTCAACCCTTTTTCTCTGCTCGCCTTACATCTACAAAATAATTTCTCCTTCGTAACTAGGTATGTATGTATTTCAAGTCCAATCATCCCATTTAATTCTAATTGCTTATTTTCCATAGATTGTTTAACCATATCTTTTATCAGAAATCAATATATAAAAACTATTCTACCACATCCTCTTCCTTGATAATTTTTCTTCCAGAATATAAAGCATTTCTTGAAGCCTTTTCTAATATACTTAAAACATTCTTTTCAATAGCATTATTTATTTTTTTTATAGCTAAATCTCCAATTTTATTGTTAAATTTATTTAATGCTAACTTTTTAATTTCTTTTTTAGAGAACTTTGAATAACTATATTTCTCAGTGTCTTCCTTCAAAGTTCTCTTAGAGATTTTGAAAGGTTTTTTCAATTTTTCAAAATTCTCTTTATTTATCATATTCTTGAAATTAAAATATTTTTTTTAGTATAATTAATGCACCATTTTATCATAAATTCTTCAAAAATGATGCTATTTTCAATTGGAACAATTATAGCTCCCTTACCTAGTGGCTTGGCGTTAGTATTTTTTATTATCCCAGCCATCTTGTTCCTTCCGATAAGAGAATAAGTAAAACTGGTTTTCTTTGAATGATTAAGATTTTTTAATGTATAACTGAATAAAGAAAAACTTTCAAAACCTAACCTTTTAGATAAGCTTATTTTGTGAATTAAACTCTGTCCTTCAATTATTATTCCTTGTCTGGCAAAAAAAGAAGCATCAAATAAGTCAGAAATATTAATAGACTCTATATGCACCTTCTTTACTTTAATTTTTAAAATATTTTTAAATTCATGTGATAATTGCATCCTCTTCTCTAAGCTCTCATTATTAAATATTAAAGCAATATCTGTATCTTCTGGTTCAATTTTTCCTTTCACACCTGAACCGAAAATAACTATATCGAAAACATTATGCTTCTTAGCAAATGCTTTAGATTTTAATATTAAGAAGTCCAAATAATTCTCTGGCATCTTTTTTAAGCACCTCGCAAGCTTCTTTAGTTAATCTTTCTCTGTAACTTTTTTGATAAAATTCGAAATCACTATCAATTTTTTTGTATAAATCTGGATAATCTCTTTCTAATATTCTAAATCTATCTGTATGACTTCTCGGAATAACACCTTTTTTCAAGTAAATATAATAATCAAGCAAACTAGCAAAACTTTTGAAATATAAAGTTCCAGAAGTATTGTAGTTTTCTTTCTTCTCGGCTTCTAAAGCTCCTTCATAGTATTCTTTCGCATTCTCTAAAAGTATATCTTCCTCATTCTTATCCATTATATAATATAACAATTAATGCATATTTAAGCTTTTCTGTTATATAACATTTACAGTTATATTATATAACTATTAATGCAAATTACTTACTTTATGTTATAATATATAATCTGTCCAAATTTGCCTAAATATACCTCAATAAAAATCTGCTTATGAAAAAGAATATTCAATGACTACTCTTCCGTCTGCTCCATTACCGCTAGTATCTCCTCTTGCTCCAGTACTTCCCCCCATAGAATAAATAGTTCCTTTCTTTCCGCACTCAGTTGGACATATTGAACCAGCTGATCCAGTTATTTCAGTACCTCCAGCTACTCCAGGCACCCCATCGACAGTATCTCCCGCCACAGCCCCATTTACACTTGTTGAAGTTCCTCCTGTACCTCCAACTAAATTAATATCTCCTCCACTACCCATTCCTCCTTGAGCGGCTACGCCTGTTGCTTGGTTATTACCTCCAAAACCTCCAGTAGCTTTAAATGAAGTCGAACCAAACCAACTCATTCCACCATCAATTCCGTAAACGGGATTTGCTCCATAATTTCCAGCAACTCCTCCCGCACCAACTATAAAATCATAAGTTGTTCCAACAGAAACAGGGGTGATAACTTTCTCAGCATATCCTCCAGAACCCCCTCCATGAGATGCTCCTCCAGCAAATGCGCTATAACTTCCAGATGCCCCGCCACCGGCTCCCCAAACTTTGACTCTTATTTTACTTACTCCAGCAGGAACTTTCCACTGATAAGTTCCAGCAACATCATAGACCAATTGATTTGTAAAAGCCTGGGCGGTTGTCCCACTTTCTGCGCCAGTACTGCTTGTAATTATCTTTCCAGTAGATATCGCAGTACTCAAATTAGTAACTGTACCATCTGGCAAAGTTATCTCAACTTCATCAGCAGAATGTCCGAACACGGCAGGAATTCCTCCTTGTTGGTTAGCATTATACGCCACTCCGATACCTATAACGCTTAATATCAAAAGCACAGAAACAGCAGTAAAAAAATACCTCTTCCTAACATTCACCTCAATCTTCATGCTTTACTAAGAAAAAAGAACTATTTAAATATTGTTTAGCGAATGCCTACAACAAGTTAGAGTATCATAAAAATAAAACAAATTATTAAATCCTACAACAACCTAGCTTCATCATACATGAGATAATTATTTCTTCTTTTTATTTAAAACTAATTTATTTTTATATTTCGCTCTCATTTTATAATAAATTCTCAATCTTCCAAGTCAAAGTGTATTTCCCCACCTATCTTCGCAAATAGATTATAAAATACTGCAAACAATGCTCCTACAACTAATCCAAATATAACAGAAAGAATAAAAATTGCTCCAGCTCCAGCAAGTGCTAAATTAGTTCCGCTCAAGCCAGTTGTTTCTCCCCAGCTAAATGAAACTTCTGGAGCATTAAAAATATAAAAGAAAGCAATTATTCCTAAAATCAATCCAAGTAAAATACCAAAATAAATCCCCAGAACACTTAACTTTCCAATATGAAACTTTCTCACTATTATTGGTTCAACTTCACCCATTTTTGCTCCCAAGCAAAAATTCTCGCTTTGCTAAACTTTCACAAAGTTTATCAACTTCACCCATTTAATATTCAATAAAAACAACTTTATAAATTCTATCTTTAAATAAAATTCCTACTTTACTTCTTCCCTAACTCTTCTAACTATATTCATCAATCCTCTTACTCTTAATCTATCAACAGGAAGTTTTGTATTACTGCCTTGTTTGAAATAACTTCCAACAATTGCTCCATCTGCAACTCTAAGTTGTTCATAAACATTTGATTCATTCACTCCTGCCCCAACAAATAAAGGAAATTCACCTAGATATGTTCTAAACTCTCTTAATTTAGAAATTGGAGTTTCAACCCCTGTCCCTTCCCCAGTTGTTACAATAACATCACATCTCGGCTTTGCTTCCAGAATCATCCACATAACTAATGCCTGGCTGTGTTCCTGTATAAGCATTTCCATTATTCACATTCTTAACATCATTCACATTTCCCTCAAAATTATAATATGAAATCAGCTCGTTATACAAAGCATTTCCAGAATCAAATACAGTTCCAGCTGGACTTAACTGCACTTCTTTTTCTCCCCTAAAAACTTTCTTAAACCAATCACCAATATCACCAAATGAAAACGCAGAAACAGAAGAAATAGACAACATTACTACTAAAAATAATACTATATAAACCGCCCCTTTTCTCATCGATAAAACAGCAAATTTACGTTTAAATAGTTAATTATAATTTTAGAATATTATATTTTATTATTAATTATCTTAATACGCTCTCAATATTAATATTGCTATTTTTCTTAATAGATATATAGAGGTATAATTAATACCATCTTTATGATATTTAACACATAATATTCTATTATAATACCATTATTATGGTAAAATAGAAAGATATAAAAACTCTAATAATCTAAGAAACGTATGGGTATGGAGGGCTATCTTAAGGAAGGAATAATAAATAAAATAGTTGAAACTGAAGTAGGAAGATACATAAATTTCTTTACAGACTCATATAAAGAAAACTTAGAACATTGCAAAGCCAATCTAACTAATTTTCCAAGATGGAGTATCATCTCAGGATATTACGCAATGCATGATATTACTAAACTACTTTTAGCAAGGAAGTTCAGCATAAAAGTAGATGCAAAAGTTCATAAAACAGTAATAAAGATAATGGAAGAAATAACTAAAGATAAAGAACTATTGCGCCTTTTAGAGGTTGGATTTGAAGAATTTAAGCAAATGGCTTCGGACTTATTTGAAGCAAGAGAGGAAAGGCAAAAAGCTCAATATTACACAGGCACAGAATTTATGAAAGAAAAATACAAAGAAAGAGCAAAAACCTTTCTAAACAATACGGTTGAACCATATCTAAATAAAATAAAAAAGCTTATAGAAAATGAAATCTAATACATTTGACAAAAACATTGTGAAAGTACTATCATTCCTATTAATTAGTCCTGGCTCTAGATATAAGAGAAAAGAATTAAAAGATAAAACAAAAATGAATAACGTCCCACTTGATAATACCCTAAAGAAACTAAAATCTTTAAAAATAATAGAAGAAAAAAAGAATATTATCAGTTTAAACTTAATTGAAGAAGAGAATAAAGAAATATTTAATATAATCTCAAGAGAATACAAATCATTTAACTTGCCATATAATATATTCAATATCCTTGTCGAAATATCAGAAAAGTTGTCAAAAATAAATGAGATTAACGAAGCTATTTTATTTGGTAGCTATTCCAAGTTAATTTACACAGATAAATCTGATATTGACATAGTAATAATATTTAAAGATAAAATAAAAAAGATGAATATTAAAGAAAAGCAAATTAACAATGAAATAAGAAAAATATCAAAAAAAAGCAATAAAGATATTCAACTTCATTTTTTCTCTGTAAAAGACATAAAAGAAAACAAATCAGACCCACTAATCAAGGACATTTTAAGAAATGGCAAGAAAATACTTTAACAACTCCTAATCTTCTTAACTTTTCAATTAATATTTCCTCTAATCATTTTAAGATACATAAAGAACAAAATAACATTATGCTTCTAGAACGGCGCTTCAGATATTATTCCTGGAGAAGATTCGTCAGGTACAACTGGTTCTTCAGGAGGGCAACCCCATTCAAGCGGAGTAAAGCCATCAGGACAAAAATCTATAGGCGAATCAAGACTATCAAGACTATCAAGCCTATCATCTGTGCACGAAGCATAACATGTAGCCTCATCAGCACTTGTTCTTTCAACACAATCAGTAATGGGCGCAAAATAAGCAACCCTGCAATCATCCTGCTCTTGTTTAGTAGCAAAGTTACCACATGCAGCGAGGGTAATCGCCCCATCTTCAGGATAACAAGCCTGTCTAGCCACACTAAAATCATCAGTACAACTATCTATACACATTTGACGATTACTAGGACTCAATAAAACTCCAGGTTTATAGAACAACAAAACTAATATTATAACAAGCAAAATTCCAATTACCCAGTTTTTCCACGAACCATTACCTCTCTTCATAGAAACTACTGTTATTTTATCTATTTAAATATTATCTTGCAAAACTCTCCACAATCAAACAATAAAATTTAAATACTTGGTTATATCAATCTAACCATGATAGAAGCAGAGGTAAAATTAAAACGCTGGGGAAGATCATTTGGAATAGTTGTGCCTATGGAAAAAGTAAGAGAAGCAGGACTAAAAGAGAATGAATTGCTTAATATGTCTCTAGCAAGAAAAAATAATCCATTTCTAGATAACTTTGGGATACTTAAAAGAAAAAATAGAAAGAATACAAAACAGTTACTAAAAGAAATTAGAAAAGAAGGATGGGATGAATAACAGATATTTCTTCGACAGCTATGCATTATTTGAGATAGCATATGGTAATGAAAAGTATATGCCCTATGCGATGACTGGAGGAGTTACCTCTGTATTTAACATAGCTGAACTAAATTATGGATTAAAAAAAGAGAAAACAAAGGACGAAGCGGATAAAATAACTGATGAATTCAAGACAAATACAGTAAAAGTCACTTGGGAAAGCATAAAAAAGGCTATGGATTTAAAGACAAAACATAGAAATCTTTCAATACCTGATGCAATTGGGTACGTAACTGCTAAAAGTCTAGGTATAAAGTTTCTAACTGGAGATGAAGATTTCAAAGACTTTGAAAATGTGGAATTTGTTAAAAAGTAGTCAATAGTTTTGCGAAGCAAAACTCTCAGCAACCAAAATAGGAAAAACAATCGTCGCATCTGCAAATACCTTAACAGATTCTGCATTAGGCAATATCTTACCCCAACTAATTGCCTCTTCAGGCAATGCTCCAGCATCACTCCCGTCATATTCCTGTGCAGTATTAATATACACAGCATAATCTAATCCGTTTCTTAACATATTTGCATTAAGGATAGCGTGTTTCACAACTCCTGCTCCAAGAATTATCGCTCCGCTCTTCTTCAATCCAATTGTTGAATCATTTAATCTTCTTATATCTTCAACTATATCTATCTTAAAATCGCTGTGTTTGAACTGTGAAAAATATATATTGTCTCCAAGTGCTCCATCTTGCAATGCTGGACAATATATAGGAATTTTATTCTTCCACGCCCAATAACATATACTCTCTTCATTATTTATCTTCTCTCCAAGTTTCCATATCAAATCACTTGCACATATTATCTTCCCAGTTTTCTTCTGTTCAGAATAAATTTCATCCAACACAGAAGACATAAACTTTTCAAATTTTACATATAATTCATTTCCAGCAAATATATTTCCTATTCTATTTATCCCTTTTTCACGCAACTCCTTTCCATTTGCTCTAAAGTCACCCAATTTAAAATCACCTAAACATTTTATTATATCCTCTTCAATTCCTCCAGCAGTTGTGACAAGCACATTTACCTTTTTATGTTCAACAAGCCATCTTATCACTTCTCTCAATCCGCTACTTACCATATTTGAAGTATATCCTAGAAATATTGTTGCTTTATCAGAAATCATTTTATTTGTTATCTCTATTGCTCTAGAAAGATGAGATGCTTGAAAGCCACAATTTTTGTAACTCTCAACTATTTTTTTATAATCTATCCCATCATTAAAATCGTATCCTCTAATACTCTCTCCAGATACCTCTTCGCTCTTTCTAAGCAAATTCTTCCTTGCTACTTCTTCATTATTCATATAAAAACAACAAAAAATGCCCTTATAAAGCTTAACAATTACCGAACATAAACCTATTTAACCTATATTTAATATAAATTGGGATGAAAAAAGAGACTGCACTTGCACTGATAATTTCATGCACCATCATCGCCCTTACCATAATAGGCGTATTAATAATAAAAAATGTTCAACTAAGTCCCCAATCTGTTCAACCCATATGTAATACCCTGAAATTCTCAAGCCCCTCAGCAATAAATCTTGTCTTCTTTGCTGAAAAAGAAAAAGCAGAAAAATACTCCGAAGCTTTATTTGATATTTATCCATTAAATAAGAATAAGGATTCATTCAATATATATTACATAACTGACAACATTGAATGCGAGCTATACAAAAATGCCGCATTATTCTGCCATTCAAGAGAATTGATAAAAAAAGCTGCTACCTGCCCAAATGATTATATATTTGTCTTAAAAAGTCATGCATCATCTATAAGAAGTTCTTCCTATCTAAATGTATTAAGCATAAACACAAATCATCCTTTATCAGTCATAGCCCATGAATTCGGACACGCATTTGCAAATCTTGCAGAAGAATACACTCCTGCCAAGCTCCCTTCAGGTGTTAAGAACTGCGTCGAATCATGCCCTGAATTTAATGGATTAGACGAGGGTTGCTTTCAAGGATGTTCTACAAACAATTACTATCGTTCTATAGATTCTGGAATAATGCGCTCCCTCCATTCACCTAAATTCGGAAAATTCAATGAAATCCTAATAGAAAATAGAATATCAAAAGACAAGCAACAAATAACCGGTCTTGCCATCTCAACAGAACCTCAATGCGAAAATCAATTTTTCCATGTAATAAAGGGTTCATATTCCAAGCCGGCTGGAATAACTATCAAGGAAAAAACAGTTGAGCAGGGATGCATAGGAACCAACGGCGGTCAACAATTCACATATAAAATAAAAGACTCCTCAAATAACTATATTTCTTCTGATTCATTTAATCCTGAATTGATTTTCACAGATGCGCAGACAGAAGGTCAGGCCCTTTTATCTGGAGAAACAGACAATTATGAAGGGGAATTCTACTTGAAAGTGCAAAATATGCCTGATTCAAATTATCTTGAAATATTCGACAACGAAAATAAATTAATAAAACAAACATCATTAAAACCAATAAGAGATGATAGACCATGCAAAATATAAATAAAAAAGCATTAAGCAACATAATCGCAGTAGTTTTAGTAATAACAATCGCAGTTTCTTCTGTAGCCATTCTCTCAAACTACATTTTAGAATTAACTCGCTCTCCTCAACTATCTCCAGACGATTCCTGCCTTAATTTTCAAGTAAATCCCCCAATTACCATACTAAGTTCTTGTTTTAATAAGGACACAAATGATATTCAAGTAAGTTTGAGGCGTTCTCAAAATTCTCCCTCAGTAGAATCAATAAACTTCCACTTTCAATTTGAAGATGGCGCTCTAACTTCATATCAAGCAGGCGGAGAAAAATGCGTCTTTTGTACAATACTCAGCAGAGGAACAAGTAAAACATATTTCTTCGCAGTTTCAGAAATGCCCTCGCTTCCAGAATCAGTCGAAATCAATACACTATCTTGCTCTCTAGAAAAGAGGAGAATAGTTAATTGTTAACTTCCACCAAACCTTCAATCTTTTTTAAAGTTGAATGGGTCGGAGAGGCCTTAGCTTCCTCCGAATCGTCTTTTTCTTTTAGAATAATCCTCAATCGCTTTTTTCAAATCTTCTGCTGAAAAATCAGGGAAATATTTATCGGTAAAGTACAGTTCTGCATAAACACTTTGGAAAGGCATAAACCCGCTCACCCTTCTCTCTCCACTTGTTCTTATTATAAAATCAACATCTGGAATTCCTACAGTATAAAGTTCATTAAGAATGTCTTCCTCACTTATTTTTTTCTTGCCTTTCTTTACCAATTCATTTACAGCTTTCACAAGCTCTTCTCTTCCACCATAATCTAAACATACAAGCAAAGTTATTCCAGTATTTTGTTCACTTCTTTTTTCAGCATCAATAATAGCTTTCAAAAGATTCTTGGGCAGTCTATCCTTCCTCCCAATATGTCTTATCTTTATGTTATTTGTCTGTGTATCTTCAATCAATTCATTTAAAGCACTACGCACAAGTCCAAATATAGCTTCTATCTCTTGTTTGCTTCTTTTCCAATTTTCCGTAGAAAATCCCCACACGCTTAAATATCTAACGCCAAGTTTATCTGCTTCTTTTACTAAGGATTTTATATTAGTCAAACTAGCAGATTTATAATGTCCTATCTCAGAGCTCATTCCTTTTTCTTTCGCCCATCTTCTATTTCCATCGGGTATTATGGCAACATGCACAGGTACATTCTTACTTTTCAAATTCAATAAATACTTTCCAAGATTTAAAAAATTCCTCGCTTGCTCCTTAAAAAAATTCTCCTTTCTTAATATCTCAAATCCTTCATAATCTTTTATTGAATTTCTCCAATTATATCTTAAACTTTCAACTTTAGAAAATCCTGGACTAGAATTTATCCATTTCAATAACTCTCCCAGTTTATTCTTTTCTCCTTGTGCAATGAGATAAACACTCCCATCATCTTTGTTTGCGACAAAACCTTTTATTTCATTTTTAGATGCAAACCTTTTTGTCATCTCTCTAAAAGCAAGACCTTGCACCCTTCCGTGAATCTCAATTTCAAGTTCTCTCACTGACGCCAATTTCATTCTCAAGCTCCTCCTTAAACTTATTTAAATCCTCTGTCTTTATTCTTGCACCAACGGCGTCGTTATGCCCTCCGCCAGTACCTTCAATTCTTTTAAAAGCTTTCTCAAGAATTTTCTTCACATTCTTACCTCTTAAAGAAATATTTGTTATTCCCCCTTTAACGAAGGCTACTGCAACATATAAATTTCTATATCTATAACTCAATTCGTTTGCTATTTCTGCGCTTATACTTGTATCTCCCCCATATTCAAAAAATAATAATCTTCCCGAAATGCATTCCTGTGCTTTTTCAATTAAAGACTCATATTTTTTCTTTAAATCTTTATATTTCTTCCTAAAGTCTATATTTCCTGCAACCTCTTCCAAGACTTCCTGGGGAATTTTACAATTTATTAAGAACTTCTGCATTCTTACAACGTTAGTTATACTATCTTTCAAGCCAAAGTTAAGTGCCTGAGCCACTTTGCCTAATTCGGTTTTATAATATACATCAAATGGCTCTTTAACATTTTTTGTCCATAATTCTTTATTTTTTTTAGCAAACTCTTCTGCGAAGTCAGGTAAATAATGATCTGCTACGCAACCGATCACAGCAAGCCATAAATCTTCTTTCTTGCCCATTATAGAATAACACAAATAAGTTACTGGTTTATCTCCCTTGTAAGAAAAAAAGTTTGTAAACTCTTTTGAATAATCCTCTGACTTCACATCATGGTGGTCTATCCACACTAAAGGCAATCCCATTTTGCTTATCTCTTCAACAAATTCCCTAGTCAATTCTGGCTTATCCAAAACAAAAACATAATCTGCTCCCAATTCTTCAGTTCTTCTAGCATAGCCCTTATCTAGCCCAGGATAACTCCTTATGACAACCCCCTTACCTCTTCCCAGTGCTCTCCTCAAAATAAGAAAACTACACAGTCCATCTGCATCATTATCATAATAAAAAACAGGATTCTGTGCTTTTTCAAGATGTTCTCTTATCTCTTCAATCTGTTTAGCATTTAACATCTACTAAAGCGCCGAAAATGCTATAAAAACATTGTGAATTTATATTCATCCCAGAATAGAATCTATTTCTTTGTCAGACCATCCCTTGCTCTTAAACTCTCCCCTTATTTCCCACAGACTATATCCTTTCACAAGTGCATCTCTTGCTATATTTTTTGCTTTTCTCATAAGCTCAGTGTCACTCATCCTTCCAGTTTTATATTCATTCTCCACTTTAACATTACTTACCAAGGGTTTTGCCTTAATTCTAACTATCCATATCATCAACACAACAAGAACAATTGCTACAAGTGCTATTAATACCCATATCATTATTGTCCCATAGTCCTCAAACCCTCCGACTCCCGCATTTATAGGTTCAGTCTTAGTTGATATTGCAAATAAAGATAAGCCAGGTAGCGTTGCTTTGTAATATGAATACTGCCCTTCACTATACATAAATTCTGTATCCATTTCACTCCATCCTTCTCCCTCATTGCTTGAAGTATATCTAAACAAGGCTATCTCTTTATTATCTGCGACTATATCATCAATCCATGAATTCTCAACCTTGAATTCAACTTCTCCCGCAGATATTTCCTCATCTCCAACGCTATGTGTAACTTCAAAGTAAGCATAAGCCTCCTTGTCAAGTCTCACGTTAACATTTGGATTTTCAACACTTCTCAAATTGACGAATACATTTTCCTTATTACTCTTAAACGTTAATCCAAGACTTGCAACACTTAAAGCATCTTCATTGAAATTGACAACATTGTTCTGTCCTGCTCTTGTATTACTTAATACTACACTACTTGAAGCTCCCCTTCCAGTGTTTCTTCCTCTGTTGTTGTGTGAACTTCCTCCGCTTCCCCCACTTCCTCCCCCATTATTGCCTCCATTGTTTCCTCCGTTATTGTTTCC
>JBBSYL010000014.1:45446-69318 GCA_038045265.1 Nanobdellota archaeon
ATTGTTTCCTCCGTTATTGTTTCCGCCAGAAACAATTTCAGGACCTGTGCTGAATCCAATAGCCTCACTATTTTCAGCACTTCCGAATGCATACATTCCTTCTTCCCCAAAGAACAAATATTCTGGATTAAGTTTATCCCATGTAGAATTACATCTCACCGTTGCGAAATCCCAGTCAGAGCACGCATAAACATTCGTCCTGGTTAATACTCTTCCGTCATAATATACAATCGCATATTTCATTCCATTATAATTCCAGTCGGGATCATTTGCATAAACTCTATCAAAAATTATGCTCCCATTGGTCGCATTTATGTAAACCTCGCTTGTGAGATTTGCCCTATTCCCAAAGATGTTTGAATTTGTAAATTCAACAAGCGCATCAAATATCATGCTTCCTGAATAATGTATGCTATTAACCCCAACATCTGTCAAAGCATTATCAATAAATTCTACATTTCTGCTATCGCTTTCAACAAAACGCCTCTCCCCATTCACTGTTATATACCTTGAAAGGAAGTTTCCCGAAGCATTTCTTATTTCAAATTCGACATTCTTCTTAACGTAAGCAATTGTATCTATGCTGTAATTATTATTCTCCTGATTCACATCACTACTTTCATTGACCACTATTTCCAATTTATAATTTCCTGCATTTTGAGGAACCCAAACAACATCTCTTATAAAAGCTGTTCTTCTCTTTTCAATCTCCGAAATAACTGTACTATAAATCAACCTCTTTCCCGCGCTTCCTCCTGTCGAAGCAACCATCGGTACGCTAGTATAAACCCTCTGATTTGCGAAGCCCCCAAGCCCAACAGTATTTATAATAAATTGTTTATCTAGATATCCTTGAGTACTAACATTTACCCTATAAGTATCATATCCCAATCCAGTGCATAACAAAGTGTAAGATACTCGAGGATTAGAATTAACTCCTCCAGCAAATGTACAATTAATCAATCCTCTCAATTCGCTTCCAGTTGAATTCTTTATACTATTAAGAGATACTGGTTCTATTTCTGTAGTTGTCCCAGACACTAAGAAGTTAGCTAAAAATGACGCATCTCCAAGCACTAAATAATTTCCGCCACCGCCATTATTTCCTCCAGCCCAATTAGCACTTCCACCAACTTCATAAACCTTGACATCAACATTTTCAGCTTTTACGATTCCAAGATTTCTTATCTCCAAATCTATTGAATTCTGCTCATCAGCAATTGCAAATTGACTTCTCATCTTGACTTTTCCAGTCACATCTGCAGACACACTAGAAACGAAAAATGAAGAGGACCATCTATTATCATTTGTATAAATTTCATTTTCAAGAGAAACATTAAATTCTATATTATAATTTCCAGCAAATTCAGGCGTGAAAGGCAGTCCAACTATTCTGCTCTGCCCAATTGTAAGAGAAGGAACTAGAATGCTCTTCTTCACTTCATAATCTCTACCAGGCTGTTCTGCTTTCATTGTCACGTTTATATCTGTCGCATCTCTATTTCCATTATTTATCAGTTCAACAGGAAGCATAATTGTTCTGTTTACCACAGCTTCTTCACTTATTCTCCAAAGAGAAACATACAAGTTTATATCGGCACCATCTTCTGTAAACGTAAATCTATCACTAAAATACCTCTCAGAAAATTGATTAGTATATGTCGAATTTATCTTTATATAATATTCACCCTGCGGTCTGCCTTTAAGGGTAAGCAAATATCTTTCATCCGCATACTCTCCCGCCCCAATTTCAGAAACAATTACAGAATCATCTACAACTGCATTATTCATCTGTTCATTATCACTTACGTAAAGAGTTGCGTTAACATTTTCTGCTTTCTTTGTTCCTTCATTGAATAAATCTATGCCTATGTCAACATCTTGATTTGCAAACTCTCTCGCCTCATAAGAATAAACGCCTATATGAACTTCAGGTCCAGAACTAATTCCTTTAGAATGATAATTTTCCCCATATCCATATTCTCCTTCTCCATTACTTACACTCCAATTTATCTTAAAGTTTATCCACTCTCCAGACAATTCAGACAAACATCCTCCTGTCGCAGTTAAGACTCTGAAAAATCTCGTCTCTCCAGTAGCATCCTCGACATGACTTATTGTCTCTCCAGTACCATAATAAGTTGTAATTGTTGTCCAGCTTGTCAAATCAGTGCTTGATTGAACATAATAATCTGTTCCCTGCACCGACTGCCAGGAAACATTTATCCTTACAGGACTCCCAGGAATAAACGCAGTATTGGAATTTATTCCCTCATTGAAGCATATAGTCGCAGGATTTATTTCAAACTTAGCTTCTCTACCATTATAATCAAACGCATTTATATTTTGTACACTTGAATTTCCTATAAATCTTGAAACTCCACCAAACTGAGCATAAACACTGAATTCAACATTTTCTGCTTTTTTTGCACCTTCATTGCGCATGCTGACAGTTATATTTGACCTTTCATTAGCTGGAATCTTTCCTCTCGGCTGAGAAATATCTGCATAAACTCTTGGACTATTAACGTCAGCATTAATTTCATAAGATACTTCATTATTTTCAAGATTTCCATCTTCCTTCGCTGTAGCTCTAACAATAATTTCATTTCCTTCACTCTGCCTAGGGGTCCACTCCATTTCTTTCTCAACATAATCTCCCGCATCTATACTTCCAAAATTAGTATTACCAATTAATTCTTCCCCGCTTTCATTGGCGAAATAAATTTTTGCTTCAACATTTTCTGCTTTCTTTGTTCCTATATTATACATAAATATTTTTATTGTTGCAGGCTCCCCAACAACTATACGCTCATCTGAATATGCATAAACATTAGGCCTTACATCTGGAGCATCTGGAACAACATTATAATTTGTGTAAAATCTATTATTCGTTGGATCAAAATCATTGTCTGCAGAAATATTTCCCATAAAGGATAACGCCCCGAACACATTAGGCGTGTAACTAAATTCAATTTCCGCCTCCTCATCAGGTTCTATGCTTTCAATCTCTCTCAAAGCCAGTTCAGTATATTCTTCTCCCTCTCCCAATATAGAATAAAACTTCACAACAATATTATCTGCTCTCTTAATTCCATCATTATTTATTCTTGCCTTTATTGTAATAGGTCTGTCTTTTACAATAACGTTCTCATCATTAAAGAAATTTCCTATAAGATCTGCTTCTTCTTGGATAGTTCTTATATTAAATGAATTATTGTTATTATCTAAATTCTTGTCATCATTTTTACTCTTGACTTCTACAATATAGTCTACATATCCTAGATAGCTTTCGTTTATTTCTACTTCTGCAATTTTTCTTTCAAACACTCCCAAACTTTCACTTGTTTCAAATGTGTCCACAAAAACATAATCTTCCATTACTCTTCTATACAAACTTAAGTTAAATCCAGTGCTTGCTTCAGTTCCGACATTCTCTACTTCCACAGTCAAATTAAAGCTTTTATTTGTAATAATATTTTCAGGATAATCAACGGAATAAACCGTCAAATCAGGATATGAATCAAAGTTGTCTGTATCATAAGCACTTGTCGTATAAAATACATCTGCAGATTCTACTTCAAAATGTTCTTGAGTATATTCAACAAATCTAAAGTTGGAAAATTTGTAAGGTCCATCAATTTCAAGCCTTTTCAATTCAATTAAAGGATATGTGAAACGCACAGTATGTATCCCTGGTTCTCCATCAATTGTTATTTCATCTCCTCCAGAGAGAGGAACCCCAAACCCGCTACTCAAAGCTCCCTCAAGATAAAATTCGCCCTCTTCAAATACTTCAACATCTACTTCAACAATCAATTCATCTACCAATCCATTACCATCGCGATCTATTCCAGAATCCCTTACATTCCCCGTCAATTTTGCCCTTGGAACAAAGATTTCGGCATTTGCAAAATTATCATAAATCAAATTCTCCCCTAAAACTTCTTCAACTCCAGCCAAAATTTTGTAAGCTCCAAAATTATTAGGAGTAATAGGAATACTTATATTAACTTTCTGTCCTACATTTATACTTCCAACAATTACATTACTCGCAACACCTTCATTTATTTCATAGCTTAAATTGACATTTTCCAAATTCTCGCTTCCAACATTGGACACACTCAAATTAACTCTAAACTCTTTATCTTTTTCAGCAATTCTTGGAGCATCCAGCAGGTCAACTCTTATCTTATTTACTTTTTCCCCAGCAGGCTTTGACGCCCAGACTATTGAATTATAAAATATTTGAACATCCTCTTCGCTCCCGCCAGTCTGCTCTATTATATGTGAAAAGTAAATTGTATTTCCATCCCCATAATTTGAAACTGTTATTAGTCCTTCTCCATCTTCTGATTTTGCAAGCAAATCAGTGTTATCTTCAAGCACCTTAAGTCCTACATTGGCAAGACTATTTTCAGTGTAATAATCTCCTTCAACATTTGTGAAAGTGTCATGAAGGGGATAAAATACATTGAAGTTGCTATTTATGTAATCTGCCCAAATGCCGTTGCTACTTTCATCGATTCCAACAAGAGGCGCCAATTTCATATTATTCTTCACTCCTTGTCTAGGATTAAACGTTCCAGAAGTGATTATCAAACCATGTCCTTCATTTACATATCTCTTTATAGCTTCAATCTCAGAATCAGAAAATTCCCAATTAGTTCCACCAATATACCTTCCTGCCTGCCAAGCATCAGAGATTATTAAAACATCTGCACCGCTTTCTTTCAACAATTCATAAGTTGTCTCTTTTCTATTAAAACTCTTATAGTCTATCTCGACTAATTCGTTTCCATACGCATACCATTCATTGTTCAGCTTATCAAAAACAGTAAATCTCGACCTCTCAGTTCCCCAAGAATCAAGAACAACTGCTTTGACCTTGTTCACATAATCTTTTACAACTATCTCTTTGCTCCGAGCATTATTTACCTCACTGACTTCTCCTTCAACTTCATCCGCAACAACTTGTATATTATAAACTCCTTCTGAATCAGCAACAAATATAAAATCAACAGAACTTTCAGAATTTCCTGCAACATTAACTAATCTGCTTCCTTTTTCCTGCCCCTCAACAATAAACCTTACATTGACATTATTCACATTTTCACTTCCATAATTCCTTATTTTAGCTCTCACTTGTATTGGTTTTCCAACATCATTCACAATTTTTGATTCTATTCCCGAAACAGCAATTTCTTTATCAAAGTTCTTTAAAACTGACAACGCATTTACAGGATCCACAACTCCCCATCCATAGATATTATCTGCTCCAGTTTCTCCTTTATCCTCGGCAGTATCCATAAGAAGTTGTCTTATTTGGCTCGTGTTTAAACTTTCATTAGCTTCTTTGAGCAAGGCAACAATTCCGGAAACATAAGGTGTCGCCATGCTTGTTCCGCTGTACGCAACATATTCATTTCCAGTATTTGCGTCAGGAGCACTTATTCTTACTCCCGGAGCACTAACTTCTGGCTTTATTCTTCCATCACTTGTTGGCCCTCTAGAAGAAAATGGAGCAATCTCTTTATTGTTGTCAATTGCTCCAACAGTTATAATGTCTTTTGCAGAAGCCGGAATTCCAACTGTGTTTTCACCAGGTCCAGCATTTCCTGCAGCAACAACCATTACAACCCCCATCTGCATTGCAGTTGTAGCAGCAATCTCAACAGGAGTGGTACCATCGCTATTCAAGTTGGCTCCCAAACTCATACTTATTACATCTATCCCATATCTTTCTTTATTCTGCACAGCCCACTCCATTCCTAGCATAACATCTTCAAACCATCCACTACCCCATGCGTTCAATACTTTAACCCCTACAATTTTTGCTCCAGGAGCAACTCCCCTGAATTTCCCTTCGCTTCCTCCAGTTCCTGCAGCAATTCCGGAAACATGCGTCCCATGTCCATTGTCGTCATATGGCTCTGTTCTAAAATTAACATAATCTTTAAATGCTATAACTTTTGGATCGTTTGTAGAAGAGTCATCATCCAAATCATCTAAACTTTCATGACTCGCATCAACACCAGTATCAATAACTGCAATTACCTGCCCTTGCCCAGTAACTCCCAATGAGGGTGCTCCGTCAACACCAGTCACTGGCAGAGCTTTATCCAGTAAAGCTTTCACTCTAAGATTAGGATAACATTCTTTTATCTCGTTTATTCTAGATTTCAGTGTAAAACATTCACTTTCGGTTACATCCAATGCAATTCCATTGAAACTATCAAAAAATTCCCCATAAACAGCTAAATTTCCTCCCACCTGTCTTCCTAAATTGGTGCTAATTTCTTGTTTTATTCTATTATGTTCTGCTTGAAGTTGATTTTTATATCCGGCAGTTCTACTTGGATTTCTATAATAAGGATCCATCTTAAACTCAATTATATATCCTTTACTCTCTCCTTCATCTAAATCAGCAGAATGTGTGTAACTAGGAGTATAACTTTCTTTTTCTCTGCTTTCCTTGCTCAAACATCCACACAATCTACAATCTTCAACAAGCTGTCCAGCACTGCAATATAATCCTGAAATAGAACATTTTCCTTCAACAGTTCCATCAGTACATCTAGATTCTGGAGAAAAACTCACTACATTATTTCCAGGCAGATAAGTAAAAAAAGAAGCTACAATTAAAGCCAGTGCCAATACACCTATAGCGAGGACAAATTCCCTACCATTTCTATTTCTATCGGATCCTCTTCTCTTTGGAAAATGCGGAAGCTTTTTCTTACCCCTTTTAGCCATAAAAAAATAAAAATCTCCCTCTTTTAACCATTCTTCTAAGAATTCTACTAACTATTTAAACTTATTTCTCACGAAGACAATAATACTCTGCATGAACTTAATAATAAAAATTACTTCAAATTTCTAAGTTTCTTTAAAATATCAGCATAAAATTCCGTCTTGATGTAGTAACCATTTTTAATCAATTTATTTATCAAATCTTCAGCTTCTTTTCTATTTATGAGTTTTTTCTCAACTGCCATAAAGATTATTGAAGTTGTTCTCAAGGTTTTTAATCCTATAGAATTTGCAGCTTTAGTCGCAGTTGCATCATCTAAAACTACACAATCATCTATTTCATAAGCAAGACTTATAGCACTTTGCTCTCCATTTCCAAGCTCTAATTTAAGCTCATTTTTAGGATTTCTTATCTTCAGCCAACCTTTTTTTAATGCCTCTTCTATCGCTCTACATTCGACTTTATCTTTAACTAAAACTTCTTCTTTTACTTTAGAAGTAATAAATAAACTTTTAAAAAGATAATTTAAAAGATTAAGTCTGCCTATTTTAGATAAAAAAATAATAGGTGATGAATCAACTATCATCTTACTATTTCAGAATCTCCAAATCCCTTTTAATATCCTCTTCTGAATAGTTTATCCAATCAATCTTTTTTTCTTTTACTATATCAATCATCTGCCAAATGCTTATTCCACATTCCTTGGCAGCTCTTCCTATGGATATCCTGCCTTCTCTTAAATCGTTCACAGCGTTATCTATTTTCCAATTATTTATTGCATCAACCAATAATCTCCTTATAATCTCGCTTCTGTCTATCTTCCACTTTTTCTCAACTCTTGCTAAGTCCTTCTCTATTTCCTCGCCAAGTCTTACTGACATTATATCTGCCATTTTAGTATACATTAAATTACATTGTATACATATTTAAACCTTCCTAATTCAAAGATTATTTACGAACAAATCCCATTCCCACATCTCATTCCATTTGCACATCTCTTCACAAAATTCCTTAACGTATCATCTGCACAGAAATACTGCTTAACGCTTAATCCAGATTCCGCACATTTATCTCCATATTCCTGCCCCTGATAAAACACTTTTCCATATCTAGTCAAATCATTATTAACATCATCATCCACGCACGCCCTCTGTATATTAACATCCTGCTCAACGCACTTTCCAGAATCACATCTTACCTGACATCCTTTAACACTCTCTTTAACTTTATACTCTGATCTAAAGAATCCCTTTCCACACGTATATTCTCTAACTTCTCTTCCATTTACACATTCATCATTATAAGTTATGCTTTTATCAATCACATTTCCGAATGTATTTATATCAAATCCATCGCTGTCAGCACATTCAACAGAAACAACTTTGCAATCTACAGCACAATTGTCAACGTTCTCTCCATTATCTTCCTCACACAATCCATTATTATTACATACTGGCCCTTCTTCATATTTACAATAACTTTCAATAGTTCCAGGATGAATACAACTATCTATTGTCCTTTCATTGTTATCATTACAATCAACATCTTGAATACATTCTATTCTCTGATATTCACAATAATTCCCTCCTTCTCTATTAGTACATTTATCTTCAGTATATTCATTATCATCATTGCAATCTAAATCAACTTGACAAGCATTTCCAGCAGTGTGACATGCACCATTACTACATTCATATATCTCTCCAGTTCCTTTAAGAACACCATATCCTAACCCATTAGGAAGAATTTGTATATCTCTTGCTATATCTTCTCCAAATGATGGACTTCCCTGATATTCAATCTCTCCCGATGTATAAACATCTCCATATGAATCCAGCATAACAATTCCTTTATCCTTATCTAAATCAAATGCAACTGCTTTTCTATCTCCAACACCTAAATCTGCTGGCAAAGTCTGATTAAATCTAGTAAAGTTAGTATTCAAAGATTTAGCCTCACATTTATCATCTCCATCCTCACAAATAACTTCCTCACCACATACGTAAACACTTCCATCTTGGCTTAAAACATAATAACCAAAACTATACATATTAGTACTTTCTACAAATGAATAAACTGGCTTTACTCTAACAGCATGATTAACTCCCTCTCTGATAACATCATGTCTTCCATCCCATGCTGAACATTTGAAAAAAGAATAATCATTTCTATAAAATTGTTGCCATCCATTTCGATACATATAAAAGACACTTCCATCACCTTTGAGCAAAACAACTTCACTATCTCCATAATAAATAAGAGAAACCCCAACATCTTTTATATCGGTAAATATCTCCTCATAATTTCTAAAAAGTAGTCTAACACTATAAGGTTCTCCGACATCATACAATCTTCCTTCAGAATCTAATAAAATTATATTATCTCCCATACCACGTGAAGCACTCTGTAAATAGTTTCCATCAGAAAATTCTGGACCATTATCGGTAGTAAACCTCGTATTCCCTCTTCTATAAACTTTCCCAGAACTATCTATAAGATAATAACTACTACTATCCGAATTACCACGAGAATATAAAAATCTTCTCGCTTTGTCTTCTCCCTGAAAATCAACTGGCTCAAAATTTTGAGCAATAAAATTGTAATTTATATTCTGAGTAGCATAAATTCCTTTATTAATCTCCATTATAGAAACAGTAGCTTCATTATTCTCTTCCGTTCCACCTACTTCTCGAGGATTAGTATCTCTAACAGCTATAGCTCCTTCAACTTTCTCCCCAGCACGAATCAAAGAAGGATAATCTTTGTAACCAGAAATATATTTCAAATTAGGAACCACCCACCAAGACTTACCAGTTTCTAAAGAAACATTAAACCAAATTTCTCTGTCATCACAAATACCTTCATCATTATTCATCAATTCAAAACTATAATAAAACACCTCATTCGGAGTTCCAGAAATGCTTAAGGGTCTAATTGTAAAAGTCGGTTCTCTCCTTACACACTGCTTATCACTAACTTTAACTTCAATAGTTGCATTTTCTGAATTAACATCTAACGTTCTAATTTCCACATTAGTTTTAGGATCAAAAAACTCCCTGCCATCTCTAATGCTAGCATTTCTAGGATACATCTTTGGAGTCATTGCAATATGTTGTGATGGACTTCCTCCAGGTCCATTCTCAATAGATTCATATATTCTCACCTGAGGACCCATTCCAATTTCCTCATTAATAAAAAAATCCTGCCCCGTTGGAGTCCTATGCTCCACATAATAAAAATCTTTTGCATTCCCAAATTCATCAATTTTTCTAGGAACTTTTAAAGCCAGTTCATCACTCAAATTCTCAAAAGGCTTAATAGTGTAAACTCCATCAGAACTAATCTGAATAGTATTGCTACTATTTATCCAGGTTATCTCCTCTTTATACATTGAATTTATATGCCCTTGTTCAGAATTATAAATATTTGAACCCATAACATCAAAATGATCTCTATATTCATAACTATTACATTTTGAAAAATCATCTATATAATTTTCTTCACCGCAATCCATCAAATTAGAATGCATTGCTCCAAAATTATGCCCCATCTCATGTTCTACAACAGCATAATATCTTTCATTTTGAAAATTAACTGGAGTCAACCAAATCACACTCATATTTAGATTACCTTCTCCAGTCTGGATATTTCCCATACCTACCCCTGCACACCCAAAACAATTTCTCTCATCAACAGAAATAACTCTTGAATACTTGCTGAAATTGACATTATCATCTATAGCAGGATTAGTTATTTGAACAATACCTCCGTATTCTTGAAATACTTCATATATCCCATAAACATCCCATTCCAAACTAACTTTTCCATAACTAACTTCCTTAAAGTACTCATTAACTTTCTGCATATGAGACTCTAAAAGAGGCCAGTCATAATCTTCTCCTCCAACTGGCTTAGTAAAGATAATTGCAATTTTCTGCACTCCGAAATTTTCTTCTCTTCTAGGTACATTAGATTCTTCAAGAACTTCAAACGCACTTGTTTCAGCACTTGAAGTAGCAAGATAATTCCCTAATTCTACTCCTTCAACTTTAACCCTCGCTCCTGAAACTTCTCTAGGTATAGAACCATCTGCAAATTTTAGATTATATTTTTTATTTGTCGTTTTCAAAAAAAACTGGAATTCATCAGTTTTATTGACATTATTCTCTACACCTAAATGCGGAGTCTCTAATACTTGCAAAGTCCCTTCTCTAGCTGTCTTCTTCTCTAAATATGGCTTTGCATCTCTCAAAACAGTTTCCTGTTGTTCTTGAGGTATAGTTAAAGTTAAAAACAAGTCTGGTCTTTTATCAGCCAATTTAAGCATAGCAGTCCTTCTTTCAATAGACTTTGATACAAGCTTATTTCTCTTATCAACTGCTTTTCCAACACCAAAAACAGAAGCTACTCTGCTAACAACTCCAACTTCTTCAGAAGATATGTCAAATAATTCTTTATTCAAATTACTAACCTCGTTATAATCCACATCAGATAAAATCAAGGCACTATCATCAAAATTAATTTCCTCAATGATTTGTCTATTAACATTACTTTGTGCCGCACTTACAAAAAAACTCAAACTAATCGCTACAAGAATAAAAGCAAAAAACAAAACCCCTCTTTTCATCAATAATTAAAATCAACAGCATATTTAAGCATTATCGTTTAAGAAATCAGAATGCTAAATCCGTCAATTTAAAGCTGGTTTATAACCTCTGCTATCTGCTTATACTTTCCAGCAGAAAGATAAAAACCTTCCTCAACTATTTTATCTATAAAACTTATTGTCTCTTTTTTATTTATAATCTTTCTCTTCAAAAGCATTAGTATTAGATAAATTGTTCCATGATTCTCTATTCCATAAGAATCTGCTATGCTTGATGCATAAGATTCATCAACTATTGCGATACATTTCTTTTCTTTAGCCAAAGCCAAAACTTCCTTGTCGGCTTTGCTTAAAATTAAATTTCCATTTACCTTTAACCTTGCTTCTTTTACAGAAAATAACCTCTTATTAATCAACTCTTTTATATAACTTACTTCAGATTCCATTCTATTTTCCCCTTCTAAAATAACTTCATCATAAACATTTTTAGGAATAATTTTTTCTCCATCCAGCAATACGACTCTATCAAGCAATCCTATTTTGCCTAAATAAATCAAAGCAGAAGAATCAAAAACAAAGCTCATTTAAATTTTCCAAGATCTTTTTCAATAACGCTGTCTTTAACCCATAATAGCTTGGCCGCTTTTACTTTGGAAATAAAAGACCATATATCCATTCCAGCAATTTCAGCAGCTTTTGAAAGAGTAGTTGCACCTTCTGACAGTAGCTTAAAAGCATATTCAATCCTCCACTCTCTTAAGGCCTGAAATAAAAGCTTTCTGACTGCTCCAGACTTTTCAAGATGCTCTTCTTCCATATACTTCACAAGCTCTGCTTCCAATTCCTTAGGAATTCTTGCGGATAAATTTATTTCAGTCATATGTATTCATTGTATACATAGTATATAAAGTTTACTAACAGTATTATGGTTTGATAAAAAAACAAAAGCAAATCCAAAAAGATAAAATAAAATTAGAATCTGCTTAGCTTATATTTAACATAAACTGTCTGTGAAATTCCTATATCTTCTGGCTTTATATCTCTTACAGCACTTTGTACTTTTTCAGCACTAAATTCTGCGCCTATAGAACCAGAAGAGTCTGCAACATATATTGGATAAGGCCTATAACTTAAATTATCTGTCCTTAATTCGACTAATCTTCCAAGTCTCTTTCCCTGTCCCGATGCAATTGCTTCTGCTTTCTTTCTTGCATCTTGACTTGCAAGTTCTGCAACTTTTGCTTGCTCATCTTGCTTCTTTTCATTTGATAATTCAAATTGTACACTCTGAACACCTGCACCAGCATCTATAACATTAGTTATAACATCAGAAACTTTCGAAAATTCTTTCATCTTTATTGTAACTGTCTGGCTTACTTGATATCCATTATTCACATATTTGCCATTCTGCCATTCTCCATATTCTCCACTGTAGTAATTGCTATATTGTATATCTTCATCATCAAATCCAAGATACCTCAAATTTCTAATTAAGTCATTTAATATTCTTGCATTTTCAACCTGCGCTCCTTCAAGTGTTGCATTCTTTGTAAAAACAAGTGCATATACATTTATTTCATCAGGAGAAGCATCACTGCTAGCAGTCCCCTGGGTACTTATTTCGGGTCCAGACGCATATACAAAAGACATTATTCCAATCAAAACAATTATTCCAAATACAATTAAAGTTGTATTCAATTTCCCTTCCATCATAATCTACCTCCTTTCATTTTCCTATTTTTTATCATTAAATTAATTAACAAACTACCCATTTCAGCAAACAAATTATTAACTTGAATAGAAACAATATTATCTCTACACCTTAGAAACTCATTATTATTGTGTAAACTAATAACTTCTCCAACTTTTACGCTATCTTCAATCATCATTTCCATATTTTCCTCCAATTAAACAAAACAATAATAACTAAAGCGACTATTACTCCAGTCATAAACCAAAAAGCAGGATCTCCAACTTGAATTACATTCCCAGTAGCGCTGGCCACTGCCTCTGGAGTTTTAGCTACTAATTCCGATGATGCTGAAGACGCAGAAGAAGCACTTTCAACAGCTTTATCAGCAACACTCTCAGCACTTCCCGCTTGCATAACTTTGCTTCCACTCCAAACTTTCAATCCAACTCCAATCAATCCAGAAATAATTAAAGTAGAAAGCAATCCCTTAATTCTCTTAACAGGGCTTATTACTATTTTTTTATTTGCAACTCTATATTTAACAATTCTCTTTCCCTTCTCACTCCACAAAAATTCTTTTTTCTTCTCAATCAATCCTGCATCGCTTAATTTCTCAAGATTATATCCTGCCGTATTAAGTGGGATTTTTAATTCCTCAGAAATTTCTCCAGCACTCATTTCTTTCTCAGCCAACACATCAAGTATCTTCTTGCATGTCTTATTACTTATTACATCTGCAATTTTACCAATTCTTTCATCATCCAAATCAACGCTTATTATCTTGTCACTCATGTTTTATCTATATAATTATTATTTATAAACCCGCTTTTAACTTCAAAAAGTATTGAAGTTAAGTGAAAAAATTATAACAAAATATATCATCAAAAACATCATTATCTCTTACGATATAATTTTATCTTCTGTGCATTGTATTACCAATTTTAAGTATATATTTATAACTATTAAGTAGTAACTAAAGAAAGATTTAAATACTCTAAATATGACATTTATTTATGAGAAAAAACCTTACAAACTGTATTTTAGGATTAGCTTGTGCTCTCCAACTTACTGGCTGTCAAACTCCCTCAATAAGAGAAGAACAAAGCCAGAGAGATTATCTAAAGCTAACTATAGAAGAGAGTGGTACCAAAAGAAATCCTATTTTTTCTGTTTTAAATGCAGAATTGCTAAAAAGCAGGCAAGTAAATCCTATTGCTAATAATTCAAGAGCTAGAAAAGATTATATTGAAACAAGAAATGAAAGAGGCGAAACTTTAGATAAAGTTCCATTATATCCTAAAGGATACTCTCCAAATACTGACAACTTTATAGCCGAAAACTTTTCAGGACAAGGAAGAGTTATTCAGTTTAGAAATGGAACATTTGAAACAGTTATACCTTACAATCCTGCTGTCGCACATTTCTATATCTCTTCACAAAACACAAAAACAAATATTCCAGTAGCAAACATTAAAAAATAAATTAAGTAACTAAAGGTTTAATCGTATCTAAATTCATACATTCATTCCAATAAGATTTAGGATTTCCACCTTTAATTGCGGCAAGACAATATCCGCATGATACCACATTGAATTTTTGATCTTCTCTATCCTTTCTCATAATACTATTTCCTGAAGGACGATACAATCCATTTACAGAACATCCCAAATAATTAGAAGTACCATAAACAGCACCATTATACCACCATGAATTTGATGGATTTAAAACACAATTTGGCATAAACTTCCCCTGCCAACCAGGATTCCACACAAAACCAGTAAATCCTTTTTTATACACATACTCATCACTTAAACCACAAAAAGCATGTCCTATTTCATGAGTCACAACAATTGAATCACTTGACAAAGACAACCCTCCAGGTCTAACAAAAACTGTTCCAGAATTTTTAACTGTATATCCTTTATATGTCCTCTTATTAAAAAATGAGTAGGCACTAGCATCACTTCCACAACTAGAACTTTGTCGAACAACGGATATATATTTAGGTTTATAAAAAATATCGTTATCCTCCTCATACGTATCCCATCCAGAATCATCAAGTATTGCCAAATCTGCATAATAAGACAAGCTATCATTATATTTTGCGAAGGGATCTATGCTAAATAGGGTATTCGCGTCAACAAAAACTTCTTGCATAAACGTCTTAGAACTATAACGAAAAGCATCTTCCCCCCTCATACCAACAAATTTTTTCTTTCCATCTCCTTTTATCTGCAAACAAGTCTTCATAGGAATTGGCTCATCTTTATTATTTGCAGGAACATTTCTTTCCATCAATCTAAACTTAACCACATCCTTCTTATTCAAATCCTTGCCAATCGCCTCAATCATTTTATCCATCAAAGCTCCCTGAACTATCCCACTCGCCCCTCCATCTATATCAACATCCTTGCACCCTTGTGCAGTACATTGAGTTTTCTGATGATAATTCCATCCTTTCAATATAACACCATATTCAATCTCGTTTGTAGTTTCACTTATCTTAATAGGAGAATAGGGATTTGCAATCGAAGTTGCTTGATTCACAAAATAAAAAACTTCTTCCTGCCCATCTATATTAGTAAAAGCAAGTGCAACATCAAAAGGCAGTTCATTAGGATAAGTATAACAAGAATTTTTAGCAATTTTTATCTTTATTAAAATATTATCATAAGGAGTAAATTCCGGTTGTGGAGTAAATCCTCTAAACTGTTTTGTCAATCTTACATAATCAGGATCGTAATCTATTTTAATATCTATTATATCTGAAATATTGACTGTTTTCGGAATTACTTCTTCAATTGATTTTACAAACCCTGTACCATCACAAACATTGCATGAAGAACCTCCAGGAGTTGGATTATAAAAGACAGAGTGGAAAGCTCCTGTATTTGGAATAACGCTAGGATTAGGATCTGGAGAAGTTCCTGCTAGTTTAGGAACCCAATTCCCAGCACCATCGCACACTCCGCAAGGATCAACTTCCGGCTGAGAGATAGATTTTTCTCCAGCACCAATAAACCTTGTTCCTCCGTTGCCGTCACATAAAGTACAAACATTCAAGGGAGTTCCATCTGTCTTTCCAATCACACCACCATAACCATTGCACATCTGACAAGCATTAGTCAAATGTCCTTGACTTCCATATGATGCAAATTTAACTCCAGGATTAATTTCACTCGGAGTATCTCCATAACTACAAGGACATGCATTCCTCCATGCTTGAATATCTCCTGTTATTGTACTACAATCAACACCATACCCTGTCTGTGCAGGACTAAAATAAATGTCTCTTATTGGTTTATTAAGCACAACTCCCAAAACGCTGACAATAATTAATAAAGAAAAGAGAAACGTAATAATAATCTCCTTGCGAACATTTATTTTATCTTTCATTTTTCCTCCTCAACGCATCTAAACGAACTACTATTAAATGCACTTCTAAGCAAATTAGGACAACACTCATTTTTCCCATAATCTCCAAACTCGTTCACATCCTTGCATGTCTTCTCACATTTCAATAAAGAAGAATCAACACCCAATATACTTCTATTCCCATTTATAACAATTCCAAATTTACTCGTTCTTGAATCATATGGAATTGTTAAAGAAGCTATTCCATCATCATATTCAATAATACTTCCGCTTGGCTCTGTTCCCGAAAAGTCCTCTGCAATTGCAAATCTGCTTGAATACAATTGATAATTCTGCAATACTGCATTGTTAGAAGTTAAAGTCTGAAATACAAACGGACTTATATCTTCATAATTTAATCTTGTCTGATAACCATAATCTCCATACATCTGTTTTATATCCTTAATTGAAAAGTTTGAACTATTTTCTCCAAAAAATTCCACTCTTTTTTCATCCAATTCAACATTCAAATAACAATATGCGTCATTTGTCTGAGCAGAATAATCGCCAATTGCATTCAAATTACCTGTATAAATTTCTAAATTTGCTCCACCACCGCCTCCGCCACTATTATCAGAACTAGCCAAAGTTAACATAACTTGTCTTTCCATCTCTGCAATATTAGTTGACCCAACATAACTTAAATTGTAAACAATTCCTTTAATTGTAACATTTCCTATTCCTTCGCCAGTCATCACAGCCGAATAATTTAAACTATTATTTTCAAATATAACTTCATCATTAGAATATCCATTAGAAATATTTTGAATAGACACTACTTTAACACTGAAAGTATTATTCAATCTTATATACTCGCTTTTATTTGCCCACTGCCCAAGATTTACTATTCTACTTCCCGCACTAATTCCTTCAACTCCCCCACTACCAGCACCACTTCCTCCGCCTCCGCCACTTCCACCTCCCGAACCACCTCCGCCTCCTCCTCCTCCACCGCCAGAAAATAATCTCTTAACAAATCCAATTATTCCTCCTCCAGAACTTTCACCGCCCCCGCTTCCTGCACCAGATGAACTTCCACTGCTACTTCCTCCGCCACTATTATCAGAGCCAGCTAAAACATTTTCCCCTTCTGCATCAATCTCTTCTTGAGAACTTGAATCTATTTTAGAACTAAATATACAAGAATCATGATAACACTCGTAAGTTATCGCACCAGCAACACCCAATGCAACAACAACAGAAGCGATGATAATTACTAACGCACTTATTTCTCCCTTAATATTCATCTCTTCCCTCTTCATTACATATTAGGCAAACTAATCTATAAAAACATTCTCTAACAAATCAACTGCAAGGTATTTAAACAAATTCATCTAAAGAAAGTGATGAAAAAAGGGGATATTACTACATAGTATTGCTAATCATATTTCTTATATTCTGGGCTTGGGCGGCAATCAATCCAACCTATTCAGACGGCTGGTTATTAGAAAATTATCTTGTCTTTATCACTGTTCCCATAATTATTCTCTCTGCATTCTATTTTAAATTATCAAAACTATCTTATACCTTGTTAACAATCTTTATGATTCTTCATGTTATTGGCTCTCACTACACGTACGCTGAAGTCCCTTTCGGATATACTCTTCAAAACTTATTTGGCTCGGCAAGAAATATGTATGACCGCCTTGTTCATTTCTCATTTGGCTTATTAATTGCATACCCTGTAAGAGAAATATTTATCCGTTTGAGTAAATCAAAGGGAATTTGGAGTTTCTGGTTCCCAATTGAATTAACTTTCGCTTTCTCCGCAATATACGAATTAATAGAATGGAGCGCAGTAACTTTTACCAATCCAGAAGCAGGGCTTGCATTTCTAGGCGCACAAGGCGACATCTGGGACGCACAAAAAGACATGGCTCTTGCAGGCCTCGGTTCAATAATCGCAATGTTCATCACAGGAATTATTCGTTCATCAATAGACAAATCATTCTGGAAAGAATTCAAACAAAGCTTTAAAGTCTCAAAATCAGACAAGCCATTAGGTGAAGTCGCAATAAAAAAGTATATGAGAAAGAAAAAATAATATTTACTCTACTTAGAAGCCCTGACGCTTTCTATAATACTCTGGAGACCTGCGAACATTAAATTTACTTTTACCCTTGGCCACCATTTCTCTTGTTACGAACACAACCAATCCATTAGTTGTTTCATCTAATTCATCTCTAGGTATTGCTTTTTTAAAACCTATATGATAAAGTTCAGAATAATAAACTCCTCTATCAGTTGGTACAAGAACTCCAGGTAAACCATTAATAGCTGTAAAAGCAACCTCTTTAAATCTCTCTCCCAACATTCCGCCAACCTTATGACCTTCTATGCGATAGGATGTATTATCATCTTGTTCTATCATTAATTTCACAAAAATTACCTCTATTTAAAGATAATTATGCTCTATTTTAGTGTAGTATTAATCACCATTCTCATCCAATAAAAAAACAGCAATAATATTTATAAAGACATCATAACTAAAAATAGAATGAATAAATGGCTTGAATTATTGCTCGGATTGATTCTTGTAATACTTCCAATAGTGTTAGCAATAATGGTTTGGCCTAGTTGGTGGCCACAAGCACTCTCATTTCTTCTTGGGGGAATTTTCTGGGCAGTTATAGGCATCGGCTTGTTATTCATTCTTCTAGGCATCTCAGACTTGGAGGGCTAAATGAATATTGAAGTAGAAATTCGTGCATTTATCTCAAAAGAAAAATATTTTGAACTTCTTGACTTTTTCAAAAAGAGTGCAAAGTTACTTTATGGAGACAATCAAGAAACACACTACTTCAAAGCTCCCGTAGATATTAGAATACAGAAGAACGAATTTTATTCAAAAATTTGGCTCAAAAAAGGAGCTATGCATTCAGAGCAGAGAGAAGAAATAGAAATAAAATGCGATAAAGATGATTTTGACAAACTTCAAAATTTATTCAAATCATTAAACTATGAAACTGAAATAAAATGGTTCAGAAAAAGAAGTGCATTTGAATGGAAAGGCATTACGATTACATTAGATTATACAAAAGGATACGGATATATAATAGAACTTGAAAAACTTTCTAACGAAAAAGATAAAGACTCTGCACTTAATCTATTAAAAGAAAAACTTTCAGAACTAAACATCCAACAAACCCCAAAAGAAGAATTTGATAAAGCTTACCAAAACTATAAGCAAAACTGGAAAACCCTGACACAATAATCAATAAAAAGCTTGAATAGCAGTTTTCCTTATGCAATATCATAAAAGATTGAGGGTATATGTCCTTCCAAATGAAAGTTTAGTCGTTGTAAATAGCCAGGGAAATATATTAAACTATGCAACATTAGATTTCAAAGATGAAACTCTTGTAAAAGAAAACAAGAGAAAAATAACTATTAGAGAACCACATGAGAATAATCACGGACTTCTAAAAAAAATTGAAATCACAGAGGCGTTTAATGTTTTAGAAGGAACTTACGAACTTGTACTGGCAGAAAGAAGAAAATGTCTCAAAAGATATCATGCTTGTTACCTTAAAATATCAAATGAAGCAGGCAGGAGAATAATTGAAGCACATGAAAAATTAAGAAAGAGAAAAGAAAGAGAAAAACAATATGATGAAATAAGACAAGAGAGAAATGAGGAATTCGAGATAATATCCGAAAAAGTTCCCTCAATTCTCTTTCTTCTAAAAAAAAGGAGGAGAAAAGTAAGTAAATCATGTCAAAACCAACTCCTTTAGCTAATCAAATGCGCCCACATTCATTAGATGAATTCATAGGTCAACTGCATCTGCTAAATTCAGGAAAACCATTAAGAGTTTTAATAGAATCAAAATCTCTTCCTTCATCAATAATCTTTTGGGGCCCTCCAGGATGCGGGAAAACTACCATCGCAAGAATTCTGGCTTTATCAGTTAACGCAGAATTTGTAGAGCTCTCTGCAGTTTCAGCTTCAAAATCTGATGTTCAAGCGGCAATAAATAGAACAAGATTACTAAACAAGCCAGTTATTCTTTTCCTAGATGAAATTCATAGGTTCAACAAAGCCCAGCAAGACTTCTTATTGCCTTTTGTAGAACAAGGAACAATAACCTTAATAGGGGCAACAACAGAAAATCCGTCATTTGAAGTTATCTCTCCCCTATTATCAAGATCAAGAGTGTTCGTCTTAAATTCTTTAGCAGAAGAAGAATTAAAAGTAATTATAGAAAGTGCTCTAAAAAAATTGCTTATTGATACAGAAAAAGAAAATATAGAATTAATAGCAAGATTATCCAACGGAGATGCCAGATCTGCATTAAATATTTTAGAACTGGCGTTAAATCTATCAAACAAAAAATTAAGCAGGCAATCTATTTTAGATTCTGCCCAAAAATCCAATTTAAGATATGACAAAAATGGTGAAGAGCATTATAATATTATCTCTGCCTTACATAAGTCTATGCGCGATTCTGACCCAGACGCCTCAGTTTACTGGACTATGCGTATGATTGAAGCAGGAGAAGATCCAAAATATATCATAAGAAGAATGATTCGTTTCGCAAGTGAAGATATAGGAAATGCAGACCCAAATGCATTAACAATTGCAATTTCAGCAAAAGAGGCAGTTATGTTTCTCGGCTATCCTGAATGCAACACTGCTTTAGTTCAAACTGCAATATACTTGGCAAAAGCACCAAAATCAAATTCTACATATCAAGCAGTTCTTTTAGCAAAAGAAGTTATAGAACAAACAGGAAATCTTCCCGTGCCTTTACATCTTAGAAATGCTCCAACACAATTAATGAAAGACTTAAACTATGGCCTAGATTATAAGTATGCGCATGATTACAAAGATGCAAAAGTAGAGCAAGAACATTTACCAGAGGAAATTAAAGACAAAAAATTCTACTATCCTAAACACGAAAATGGAAAGATTTAAAACACCACAAAAAAGCAAAATTCCATGCAAGGCTTAGAAACATTATCGCCAGGAATAATAAGATTAGCAAAATCGCACAGCGAGCAATTAGCTGAACAGTATGGAACAAAACTTGTTGAAGAATACCGCGCAGGCGCAACTCACAAAGAGTTAGCAAGAAGATATAGCTCTGATTGGCCTATTTCAGAAAATGTTGCAGGAAGTGCCATTGCAAAAGCTTTAGAACTTCTTTTAGATGAAGATGAAAGAACCAGAATTCAAGCAGAAAGAAATAGAGTGAATGGCCGAAACATAAGCAGATTTTGGACAAGAGAAAAATTGATAGCCAGAACTGAAGGGTGCAATCAAAGAAGCTATAGGGGCACTAAAATACTTACCGAATATGGGGAAATGGAAGAACTAGATTATTATTCTTTATTAGTACGCACTCAATTAGAAGCAAATGCAAATTCTGGCAGAAGAAAAAAAGTTAATTGGAGAGAAGTTGCAAAAAAAACAAATGCATTATTTGGTAATAATAGAACCCCTGCACAATTACATTCTCATTATGGTAACATAGTTTTAGGCAATTGACAATTTTCTTGTATAGATAATAATTAATTACTACATTTTTCTTCTTGATGATGTCTTCTTAATCTTGGATTTTTTGGAAGTTGAGATAAAAGAGAGCTTAGAACAATAGCGTGCGTTGTATCTCCATTTCTAACAGATTGGTCAAGTCCTAAACCAATTTCCAATCTATCTATTACTTCACTAACACCACTAACTTTCATAGAATATTTAGCATTCTCTCTTATTGCCTCTCCCATATTTGTAGGTATATAATTGAGACCCATAATAATTACTTATTCCCTTTAACAGCTTCCCTTATATTTTTATTCAATTTGGCCATAGAATCTTCTAATTGCTGTTTATTCTTCGTTCCTGTGCAGACAAGTTTTCCATTTGAAAACAATAGGAAAGTTGCAGTAGGCTCATCCAACTTATAAACTAATCCTGGAAACTGTTCAGGTTCGTATTCAGTATTTTCAAGCTGTAGAGCAAGAACATTGAGGTTAAGATTCAGCTTTATACTTCCAGAAGCAACAATATTTTGGACAGTTATCTTGGGCTGTTGAGTTATCTTAACCCCTATCTTGCCAATTTGTTTAATTACAGCCTTTATCACCTCTTTCACCTGTGCAACTGATTTAGTACCAGTACACACAAGATTCCCAGAAGAAAACACAAGCACTGCAGACTTGGGCTTCTCAATTCGAAGTACAAGTCCGGGAAATTGCTCTGGATTATATTCGGTATTACTCTGACTTCTAGCTAACTTAGTAAGTGAAACTTCTTTGCCAAGAGAGGTAGTAGCGACAATATTTTGAACCTTCAAATTTGATTTCTCAGCCATGATAATAAGATAATAATTAAACAGAATTTTCATTTATAAAGGTTTGCTTTTTAAAGCCCCCGACGATAAGAAAAAATTTACCTGATTATCTTTTCTTCTATCTTCTTTTCTAACCTTTTTATCTCTCTTTTAAAATCTAAATATTCAAAAAAAACAATAACAAACATTAGTACAGCTATCCCATCAACAATTAAACAGCTAGTGCAGTATTGATTCAATACAAATGCCTGTATACTAATAAAATAAATTGCCATTAATGCCCCCACAATAGTAGCGAGAAAGAACAACCAATACATTTTTCTATTAAATCTCGCAATTAAAAATAATATCAAAAGCACAGAAAAGCATATTGCCCCAAACCAAGCAAGTTTCATCCCAAATAGTGTTCCATAAATTGAATTCTGCACAGAATCACATGAAGAACCTATATTGCATATGAAGTTGTCTCCCTGAGCAGAAAATCCAATATATACACTTAAAGCTATCTCAGTTATAATCAGCAATCCAAGTATAACATCATACTTTTTTATTTTCATTCCTCTAATAAAAAAACTATATTTAATAACCTTATGCTAAAACTAGTTTCATCATATAACTGTAGAGAAGTTAATCAACAAAACTATATAATGTTTTTATTATTACTAACAACACTATTAGGTTATGTTTACATTTTAAGTAGATATCCCAAGTAATTAAGAAGGAACAATTGGTTTAAAATGTTCATCAAATAGATTGTCTCTAAGAAGAATTACAATACTACCTTCAACAACATCATTAGAGATTCTATCAACAATAAGTTCACGCCCCATAGGAACAAAAAGTCTTTCATTCTCACCAGTTTGCTTAAATCTTGCCATCATTTCTCCTATCTTTCCATAAGTAATAAATGTACCAATACTTCTTCCAGCTCTCCCATTCAATTGACAATAAACATCAACACTATCAGAGTCTGGATTTAAAACACTAGCCACATATGGCCAATACAATTCATACTTAAAGTTAAGGTGAGGACTAGATATCCATTCATTTAATCTTAATTCTCCGTTCATAAATTCCCAGACATTCGTCCATTTTTAAACCTTGGTATATTA
>JBBSYL010000015.1:0-56135 GCA_038045265.1 Nanobdellota archaeon
TTAAACTTGATTAGATTTGTCAGAGAAAACATATCACTTTAATTTGACAGTATCTCCTTTGCCTTGGCTTTATCCAAAGGCCATTTTAACCATCTATGTTTTCATAAATGAGCTTTTAATCGTTCTTTCAGTTTTATCATCGTAAAGCATAGAAAGGTTAAGTATAGACAATAAGTAAGGATAAACCTCTTGTAATTTCCCATTCACAAGTCCAAGTAGCAATTTCCTTCTTTCATCTACATTTCCAATCATTTTAACAAATAATTCTCCTGCAACTTTCCCATAACTGCTTCCATAATCAGTAAACTTCATAGCTTCTTCCTCTCCTTCTGTCAGCGCTATATATTCAAGGGAAGCAAAGTCTGCTATTATTTCATCTCTTGACATATCTGAAGTAGGTTTTCTTTTTAATCTTTGTTTAATTCTATCAAAATTAACAATAGCGTCTAAAAAATGTGCACTTTCATGATATACAATATATTCATCATCTCTTTTTTTATAACTTTCTGTATAATCAGAAATAAAAATTCTAAATTGACCTTTCTTTTTTGTTGTTGTCAAACCTCCACAGAACAACATAGGTCTTACAACTATCTGTCTTACATATCCCGGATTTTCCTTCAAACCAAAAAAAGGATACATAGTATTTACAAACTCTCTGTGAAATTGAACATATTTTGCAGGATTGTAAACTTCTCTTCCGTCTCTCTGTCCAATTTTCCTTTCCCACTCAAGCATTAATTCTTGTTGCATTTTAAAAATAAAATAAAATAAAAATGTGCTTTTAGTCTGCCTGTGCGGGATGCGTTATATATTTGGTCTGTCCAAGAAGATAAAGCCCATCGCTTAAATTAAGAGGTACATGATCTGGAGCCACAAGTACGCCCCTAAAAAAGACATTTTCATCGTGCACAAAACCTAAACCTTTTCCTACATGTCTTGTTCCTAAGATAGTCATTTCTCCTTGTTTAACTTCCTTCTTTAATAAGCGCGCCAAATTTCTTTCTGCATTTTTCTCTCCAGAAAAACGAGATGCAAAAATGTCTCCCTGCCTTTTGTACATCACATCATTTTCAGTAGCCATCGCTAAAACACTATTAGGTACAAGTGTTCTATAAAATTCTTCTTCGTCTCCTGCAGAATCAATATATAATTGCGCAACTTTTACATCCATTTCAACCAAGAATGGCTCTTCATCTGTTCCTCCAAACCAACAGCTTCGTTCTGTTACCGAAGGGCGCACAATAAATTGCCTTCCTCCAGCCAAGGAAAAAAATTCAGTGTCTTTTCGTAATGGTAGTCCAATTTTTTTCTTCTCTCTCAAAGGATAAGTTACCCCTCTATCCCAATCCAAAACAGCTTCACCTGCTCTCCTTGGAACGTCTTTTAATTCAAATACGTACATGTTTATCACCTCCTTTCACTTCAAAATATCTCCCAATTACTTTTCTAACTTTTCTAACAAATTTAGGATTAGAACTATAAGTTCTTTCCAATTCTGCTTCGCTATATCCTGGAATAGTTTGAAATCCAATACCCACACACGCCACTTTTCTTTTTTCATCAATTTCAACCCCTACCATAAATGGAACACTATGCATGCTCCCACCATCGCAAACATTCCCATAAAATCTTTCAACACCCATAATCTCAGGTTTCTTTATTCTTTTCTTAGTAATCCTCCCTACTCCAACTCTATATCCTATATCAAACCCATATTCAACTTCTCCAGGAAGATTGTTTCCAACAAAAGAAAACAAACGAGCCATTTCTTCTAAACTTAATTTTTTTGGAAAAATTAATCTCCCGAAATCTTTGCCTTCTTCACATCCCATTTACCACTTTCCTCCATCTTCTTCAGCATAAGGGGCATGCACAAACAATTTATGCCCTCTAAGAATTAGCTCCCTTATCAAACTGTTTGAATCATCACAATAAACTGGATCAACGAATGCAACCTTCACTCTCTTTATTTTTTTCATCTCCATACATATCCCTAGTGTTGTATTAGTGTTATACTTTACTTACATTTTTATGTCAATAGTGTTGTATATAACAATAAACATTAAATATTCAATAATCCCTTGAAATATATGGATGCATCAATAGTAAAAAAGATAGAAGAGTTTGTATATCAAAAGCCAAGGTCAATTCAAGAAATTGCCCAACATATAAATAAAAACTGGCGCACAGCAGATAGATACGTTTTAGAAATAGAAAAAGAAACAGGAACATTATCTACAAGAGTTTTTAGAGGAGGCACAAGAGGAGCATTAAAAATTGTATATTGGGCATCAATGGAAAAAATATCTTCATCAGCATTTCAGGAACAATTAGAAGCAGAAATAATGCGTGCACGTTGGAAAGAAGATTTCTCAGCATTTGACATATTTCAATATGTCAATAATAAGCATAAAAAGGCGACTGTAGAAAGTGAGCAGAGTGAACAGAAAGTTGCGTTTCATAGAATAAAAGATATGCTTGAAAAGACAGAAAAGCAATTGCTTATTTTTTCAGGAAATTTATCATTCATAAATTATAAGAATAAAAATGAAAGAATACTGGATATATTTGATAAACTTGTAAAAAAAGGAATATCAATCAAAGTTATATGTAGAGTAGATATTTCAGGAAGAAAAAATGTGGAGGGTTTGCTTTCTCTCAATCATAAATATGGGAAAGAATTAGTTGAAATACACAACAGGCATCATCCAATTAGGGCCACAATAGTCGATAAGAAGTTCTTTGACATAAAAGAGATAAAAGAACCCACAGGAGAAATAAGCGAGCTTGATAAAAAAATATTCATATTTTACAATATAACCGAAAAAGATTGGATTGATTGGTTGACTAAGATCTTCTGGAAACTCTTTTCTTCATCGATAGACTCAAAAACCAGGTTACAGGAGCTTGAAAAGATAAAACGTAGATAAAACAACAATACTTATAAGCGCCTATTATTAAATTAGATAATGAATAACAGAGGTTTCATGGGGTATGTGATGATAGCAATAGTTGCTTTTCTTATCATAGGATCGGGATATTTTTATTTTCAATATTCTAAAGGCAGTGTCAGGTTAAGTGCAAAGGATGTTACTATAGATATCACATATAACAAATCTGCAGAGAATAATCTCACAAATTCTTCAGGTCTTGCTTCAGGCGATTCAGATGAGGTAATAAATTTTGAAAAATCTTCGTATCAAAATACCAGTCCAAGCAATTCAGATCAGCTAGCACCCCCAGGACCCCCAGGTTTCACAGTATCACCATAATTCTTTTATACCCTAATTTGCAGGATAATTTATGGATTACGAAAAAGAACTCTTGAAAAGAGCAATAGTTTCTGGGGCATCCCACGCCTTAAAATATAGAAGAGATAAGAAAGTTATGTCTGACGAAGAGGTTATACAAAGAGTTACAAGAGAAGCAAGTGAGATAATTGACAAAATTCAGGAAGAGGATTAATTCTAATAAAACCAAACCTTTTTAACTAACATTTTTTAGATAATGCCAATGCGGGGGTGCCTGAGTGGTTAAAAGGGCAGGACTTAAGAGGTCGGTTGTTCGTTAGAACAATTTAAGTCAGGATTTAAGAAATCCTGTGGCTTAGTGCCTACGTAGGTTCGAATCCTACCTCCCGCATTTTATTTAATAAGATTCGAACAGGTTTGAATACTTCAACTCGCAAGAGTTGAAGGATCTGCGGACTGGAAGTCTGCATGAGCCTACCTCCCGCATTTTTATCTAATCATTATTTATCCCTAATCTTAACTTTCTTGCCTTTATTCTTAATCTTCGCTTTCCAAAGAAAATACCCTAGAACGCCGAGAACTATCAGAAGCACGATTGGAGAGCCATAAGTTCCTATATCTTTTATCGCTTCCCCAGTTATTGGCAAGCTGAATTTCCTATCGGTGCTATTACCTGAAGAGTTTTGATCTTCATTTTCATCATCGGAATTACTGCCGACAATCGCATTTCCAGTTATTCCGCTATTACCTGAAGAGCTTCCACTTCCTGAATTTCCTGAGCCAGATCCCCCAGAACCAGAATTTCCAGATCCTCCGTTGTTAGAATTAGAACTGCTTGAACTTTTTATCTTTACAGTTCTAATCCCTGACTCTTCGGAATTGCCAGCGACATCTGTGCAGTTTACTTGCCATTCGTAATCGCCCGTACTTGAAAATTCATAGCTGAAAATGTTTTCTTCAGGAGTTTTGTTAACTTCATTTTCAGTTTCTTTTACACTATCCTCAACTATAAGTTTACAACTAGAAATATTGTAATTATCACTTACCTCATATGTAAAATTAACATCGCTGTCCTCTACAAATTCATCATTATCGTCTGGTTCTATTAAATCCACTTCAGGTTTTGTTAAATCGAGTTTAAAGCTGATTTGATTACTTTTATTTGAATTTCCAGCAGTGTCATTAAAGTAAAAAGTAACATTATAACTATTTTCAGCTAATCCAGTATTTGTAGAGCTGAAGTCTCTATTGTTTGAACTGCTCATACTTATATTGCTTCCCCCATTGTTTAAGCTATACCATGCTTTTCCATTCTCGTTGAGGATTACTTCAAATATTCCAGAATTTGATATGCTTTCGTTTAATGGTTTGCTTATTGAAACACTAGGTTTAGTATTATCAAAAGTTAATGTATAGTTAATAGAATTGATTGTGTAGAAATTGGCGTCGTCAGTAAACAAACAAGTCCATGAATAACTGCCATCTGTTTGGAAATTATAACTGAAGGAGGTCTTATTAGAATTCCCAGAAACAGATTTAGTCTGATTATATATCATAGAATTTGAACTCCATATAAATAATGTTGAATTAACTAGTTGAGTGCTTGAATTTCCAGAACACTCAAAATTGCCCGCAGAATTAGTAAATAGATTATTTTTAGGAGAATCTAAGGAGACAAATATATCCCTTATAAACAAAGAATAATTTGTAGAGTAGCCCCTATTCTTATTTTCATCTTCTACAATGCAATTCCAGCTATAAGATTCTATAGGCATATCGCTCAAATTGACCTCAACTCTACTTTCATATCCAGAAACATCGAAAATAGTCGAGTTATACAATCCAGTCGAATTCCATATTTCTAAAGTTATATTTCTCAAAGAAATGTCTGTAGTATTACAGGAAAATGTATAATTCTTTTCAGAGCCAGTGCTTCCATTTGCAGGAGAAATTAAAGAAATGGAAGTAATTTCATTGTCCAAATAAATAGCTGCTTTTCTAACATCTATTCTTGAATAATATAAACTAGAATTTGCATCATAAATCAATTTTCCAGTATTATTAAACGCATTCTCTATTTCTTTAGGAGTTCTAGTTTGACCCATAGACTTTATCATTTCTTGTATTATAGCAAAAGCTCCAGCCACATGTGGAGCAGCCATGCTTGTCCCAGAGCTGAAAGCATAACCAGAAGCCGACAAGTAACTTGAATTTATTGATTCTCCTGGAGCAAATAATTTAACCAATGCATTTCTATTTGAAAAGCTGGATATAGCGTCGTTTTTGTTGCTACTTCCTACAACGCTTACATTTTGTATGCAGGCAGGATCTGCTATTGCAGTAAAATCTCCATCATTCCCTGAAGCAGCAATAACTGAGATATTCGCCTTAAATGCACTGTCTACAGCACTTGTTAATTGAGAAGAAGAATCGCAATAATTAGTATATAATCCTGCCCCAAGACTCATACTTATCACAGAGATATTGTATATAGATGAATTTCCAATACACCATTCTATCGCAGAAGCTATGGCTGATGTCGGGCAAGAACCCGTTGCATTACATACTTTAAGCGCAACAATATTGGCACTAGGAGCAACTCCTCTCATGACAGAGTTGCCCGCAGCAATTCCAGCCACATGCGTCCCATGCCCATTTACATCTTCAGGATTGCTATCTCTAGTTAAACAAGAAGAGTCATCAGCACAAAAATCAAATCCCGAAATAACTTTGCATCCAGCTCCAAAACACCCTCCAAGACCTTGATGAGTATAACTTGCACCACTATCGATTATACATATTGTCTGACTTTCTCCAGTCAAATTTATCCCATCCAATTTAACACTATGAATAGCGCTTGCATTAATTAAAGGCACAGAGTCTTGTAAAAATAAATTATAAAATGTCTCCCTCTCAATTTTTTCAACACCTTCGTTGCTTTCCAGTTCTTTCAAAGAACTTTCATCCAGATTTGCAACAATAAATTCTTCAGAAGAATACAAAATAGCTTCCTGCTCTAATCCTATATCTGCATTTTCCTTTAATTTTATAAAAACTCTTGAATCTTGCTCTTGTTCAATAGCGTTGACCGAGATAATAAACATAAATAAAATAAGAACAGCAAGTAGCATAACACTCAGACCTTTTCTCATAAAGCTCTATAAAATGTATATATTTAAGGCTTTTTCCATCTTTTAATCTACTAAATAATAACTACTTTTAACTTGTAAAATCTGGATAGATATCTTTTAATACTCTAGATACATTAATTATCAATGCCTGTAATAAGATTTCTTACTGTAGCATATGCATCTGCGATTCTTTCTTTATCTACATTAGCTTATGCCGGCGAACCTGTTAGAGAAATTAAACCTCTTGCGAAGAATAATGCTCCATCAAGTTACTCTCCTCGTCCTGCCACAACTTTAAAAGAGGTTACAGTAACCGCTCGTCCAATAGATGAATCTAAACTTAGGAAAATCGCAACGTCTCATAGTTCTTCTATACCTTGGACAAAAAGAGCATCATGTGAATTCGAACGTATGACTCCAGAACATATGAGGATTAGTGGAGTAAGTGTTTTCCATGTAGATCCTAGAAGATTTTATCATAATTCTCAAAAATAATATTTTTAACTTCCGCCAGTTTAATTTTCTTCACTTCAGCAATCTTTTCATAACTTACAATTACATTTACAGGCTCATTATTCTTTAATTTATCAGGATGTAAGTAAGGAGAGTCTGTCTCACAAAATAATTGGTTTATAGGCACAATTTTAGCATTGTCTTGAAACTGTTGACTACTTTTTACGCTTGTAGGTATAGTTAAATACCATTTATTTGCAATAATTCTTTCAACAAGCTTTCTGTTTCCGCAAAAACAATGCATTATCACCTTCTTAGCATTCAACTTCTCAAGTAATTCAATACATTCTATTTCAGCTTTTCTAGAATGAACAATTATTGGCTTATTTAATTCAATTGATAATTCAATAAATTTAGAAAATATTTTTCTTTGTCTATCATGCTCTTTCAAATCTTCCTTAAAATCCATACCCACCTCCCCAATTGCAACGATCTTATCTCTATTTTCCCTTATAAATTCAATTTCTTCTTCAATCTCTTTATCATCTATTTTAAGCGCATCAATAGGATATAATCCAAGACAAGCTTTCACACTTTCGTGCTTCTCGCTTAGTTTTAGTGCTTCCCTATTTGTTTTAACATCAGTTCCTTGTGTCAATATTAATCCAACATCTTTTTTCTTTGCATTTTTCACCGCTTCTCCCGTATCCTTTACAGCTTCTAAATGGCAGTGTATGTCAATAAAACAGGGTTTCATTTAATTATAACTAAATCTCCTTTCATAATCTTTGTGGTCAAAGAATTCGATAATTGTAGCCATTAAAGATTTATCAGACATTGTAACTATTGAATAGACTAATCTCCATCCATTAGGTAGGGGACACCACCACAAGTTATGCAAATCATAATTAACAATATAATATTTAGGTATTAATTTCTTCTTAATTTGCTCACCACAGAAAGCATTTAACTTTAAGTTTTCTATTAATCTTTTTATTGATTTTTTAAGCCACCCTTCTTCCTGTAGTTCATTAAATTCATCTTCAACATCATCAGATATAAAATTAACCTCTTTAGCTGGAATTATAATACTCATTAATACTAATATTTTCTTCTATTTTTTAATTTTTCCGCAAGTTCAGGGTTATACAAATAAACAATAACACTATATTTGTCAAATCCTATATGATTCATCTCCCACAAATATTTCAATATAGCATTAAAAGTTCCCCACATAACCTTTTTAGGTAAATTATCAAATAACTGCGTCTTTGTATATTCCCCGCTGTTATCTTTTATAAATTTTTCAACCATTTGTATAGTTTCAAGTCTAGGACTCCTACTAATTATATTCTCCATATTAAACTTCGGTTTCACGAATTGATTTTCTTCCATTTTTACATTAATGCTATCATCTGATTATATTATCAATTGATACTATTTAAATGTTTCTTTATATTATTTTTATAAATCTTGCTATTTGGCTCTCTGTCGTATCTACAGGTCACAGATTATAAGTCGAATGCAGGTGATAAACAAACTTGATTATCTATAAATAATCTAAGATTTCTACATTGTAATATTAAACAGAGTTAAAGTTAATTTAATTAACTAACACGAAATCTATAATTTCATTAAATATTTTTTCTAATTTTTCTTTTCAATTGATTCAATTACCTCGTTATCAATAATAACGATATTTCCTATCGCCTTTACAAGCGAATATTCTAAAATAATCCCCCTCATCTTGAATTTATGTCTTTTATCTAATTCAATTTTAATACTATGAATTTTGTTTTTTTCTAAAACAGCCTCCTTAATATTTCCAATAAATACTCCCTCATCCGTATAAACTTCCTTATTTATCAACCCTTTAATGCTATTGTTTTTTAATTCGCATTTCTTTTCTAACTTCAGCACTAAACTTTTAATTTTTTCTTTATATTTTAAAAAAATAAAACAACATCCAAAAATTAGAATGGTTAAAAAGACCAAGAAGTAATTCCGATTATTTGTTGTTTCTTCAGAAGAATAATCTGGAGTTTTATTATCTGTAAGGTCATCTTTCTTGGTATTATTCTTTTTGGTTGGCGTATCTTTTTCAACTTCTGGAGCAATAAAAGTACAGTTTTGTTCTATTTCTGGAGATTTATATGCATCAGAACAGGTACCAATATTAGTACAATTTCTAATTTGTTTTCCAGATTGAAGACATTCACTCCAATTTGTGCAGTTCCATTCGTATCTGCAACCTCCTCCACCCGTTACCTGTCCTGTTGCTCCACTATCTGTTGCTGGAGAATTACCCATAATAAAATCATCATCTTGGTCAAAGAAAGTTGTTTCTGCGAAAACTAGAGGGATTATAGAGAAAAATACGATTATTATAATTATGTATTTCATTTTCAAATACACTCGCCTAATTCACCGCCATTATATTCTATGCAACCACCAACTTCTAGGTTTCCTCCTACTTCTAAATTACCACCAACTTCTAGGTTTCCTGGCATTTCTAAAGTTCCATTTATCTCTACATTACCACCTACATCTAAATTTCTACCAATAGTTACATCCCTACTCGCATCTATGTCTTGGACAAATAATTTAGTTATTCTTGAAGTTAGAGAACCAAGCCATCCAAAGAAACCTGTTTGAGTTGTAGTTATATTTTCAGCAAAAGTTTCTGATTGGTTTTTTAGTGCATAATTTGTTAAGTTTGTTGAACTTGAGTTTATTCCAGTCAATAAACTTCCATCTCCTATAAAATGATTTGCTGTTACATTACTAGTAACATTTATGTTTCCTGAAACATCTATATCCTGAACAAATAGTTTAGTTATTCTGCTTGTTAGACTTCCTATAAATCTTCCAAACACATCTCTAATATATAAATCAGCATTTTTATCCCACTTATATGTTTCTGTTTCTCCATATTGACGTATTAAATCAGACCCGTTAAAATTATATTCCATTACTATAGCACTTGTATTTTCTTGACCGTTAGAATTAATGTCAAAAGTTATTGCCCTAGTATTTGGGATTTGAGGAGTGTGTTCAAATCTTATAACACCTTTTGTCATATTCCTTAAATCTGTTCTTCCATCTATGAAAATATTGTTTGTTCCCAATATATTAAATTTTATGCTGGTATCTTTTCTTAAAAAATCCCAAGAGGTTAACAATCTTCTCTCGCCTTGACTTTCATCATTAATCTTTATATCTAAAAAATAACTCGCAGAAGCATTATTACAACCAGCACCCACTCCTGATTGTTCGGTTTTCCATTCACCAAAATTACCTGTTGTTAAAGTAGTTGTGTTAGAATAGCACGCCCCCCCCCCCGATTTTGGCATCATAAACGGTAAAATTAAAATTATAAGTTCCTACGTTAAATGTTGTTCCTGTAAAATACTGTCCTTGCCAAACCGCTACATTATCTGCTAGAACAACGGGAATTAAGAATAAAACAATTAAAATTAAGGATATTTTCTTCATTTTTTCACCCCTCTTTTTCTCGGCGTATTCCAATAAGGGCTTTTGCATTTTGGGCAGACTTTTGGCTCTTCAGTTGTTGTTTCTCGAGGAACCCATTTATGCCCGCAACGTTCACAAACATAGCCTTCTAATTTAATCTTTCCCATATTGAATAGTTATATTCTCTTTAGTATATAAGTTTTACTATCTTACTAACCGAAAGGTTTAAATACTTAATAGTATATTACTAATAGGTATATAGGTAATACTCATGGAACAACCACAACCTTTCAGGAAAAAGAAAAGAATCTCAGATAAAAACCTTTCTCTTAATCGAAAAATTAGAGGATATGCTATTTTAGCAAAGGGTGATATGCCAATAGCAGTAAGCGAAGAAGAGTTTTTAGTTCCTTCACAAAGCTCTGATAAGAAGTATAAAGTAACAAATATTTCTGGATGGAACTGCGAATGCCAGGACTTTCAAAATAGACAAACTGACTGCAAGCACATTCATGCTATTAAACTCTGGATTAAGTTAAGAGCAAAACCAGAGATAGAAGAGTTGGAAATAGATACAAATGAAGAAAAATGCATCTACTGCAATTCTTTAAACATTGTAAAGAATGGCTCAAGAAAAACAGCAATAGAAAACAAGCAAAGATTCAAATGCAATGATTGCAAGAAAAGATTTGTTCTTGATCCTGTAAAGAGAATTAAAGGCAATGGAAAAATTGTAACTTTAGCAATGGATTTGTATTTCAAAGGACTTTCATTAAGAGATATCTCAGATACATTATTCCAGTTCTATAATTTGAGAGTGCATTTTGATACAATTAGAAGATGGATTAGCAAATACACTCAAATAATGGATGATTACACTAAGAATTTCAAGCCAGAATTAAGCGATAAATGGCATATTGATGAACAAATGATTAAGTCAAAGAAAGATTATATCTGGTGCTGGAATGTCCTAGACAGCGAAACAAGATTTTTGATAGCAAACAATGTAACGAGAGGCAGAGAAATTAAGGATGCAAGAGCAGTATTGAAGATAGCAAAGAAAAACATCAAGGAAAATCCTAAAGAGATTGTAACTGATGGATTATGGTCTTATAACAAAGCTATAAGGAAAGAATTCGTTACTAAAAGAACAAGCCCTAATTGCGTAACGCATTCTAGAAATGCTGGAATAGCAAAGAAACTTCTTAACAACAATATGGTTGAGCGATACCATAATGAGTTTAGAGAATTTGACAAAGTGAGAAGAGGATTTAAGTCAGATGAAACAGCACAGCAATGGAGTGATGCCTTTAGACTTTATCACAATTTCATTAAAAAGCACATGGCTCTCAATGGAGCAACACCTTCTCAAGTAGCAGAAATTGATATTGATTTAGGCAGAAACAGATGGCTAAGCTTACTCAAACAAAGCCTTAATCACCCGAATACGACAAAAAAGGAGGTAATATTAAAATGACCCTTTAATACAACAGAGAGCTATTTGGCATAGTTTTTAGTCTCTAAAGGCAGTTATGCTCAATTTTCTCTGCAGAGAAAAATTTTCTGAAAATTATTATTTACGAATCCCCTATCCACGAAATTGCAATCGCGACTTTAAATTTTTGCCTTCAGCATCGTTGCATTAAAATTTAATCTCTGACGGGAGAATTTAACACAGATTAGTTTCAATATACTCGGGAAAAAAGATAAAAGTGAGAAGAGGGCAAAACAAAACTATTCTGGGAGTTGATCTTCAGTTACCCTACACCAATTATGAAATCCGCCAACTCCTGATCCACGATCGAATCTATATTTTGCTTCAGGAAACTTTTTGCCTAAATGATCTTTAACAACAGTAGGAATATCATATGGTAAACCGCCTGGCCAAGCTCTTATCGTTTGCGAATCAGGTTCAAATTCAAGAAAATAACCATGGGTTGGCTTTGCAGATGATCCGTGTTCAAAATGAATTTTAAAATCTCGAGAACGATCATGGCTACATCCATGTGGATTAACTACTCCAGGAATTTCCTGTGCTAATGTTACCAATCTAGCTTCTATTTGGGCAACTCTTTCAGGAGTTCTTTTAGTTGGTTTATATCCACTCATATTAACTATGGAGTAACAACATACTTTAAAAACTTTGTGCTTGTATTTTTGCTCTTTATTCTTCTACTGAAATGCTCTTCGCTCAATTTAGATTTTAGTTATTTCCATCCTCCGTCAGACGGCGCGCTAAACACAAGATTAATAAAAGCCCAAAATATAATATGTTTAGTATGATAGAAAACTTATTTTCAAATCCGATGATTATTCTTTATGCCTTACTTTTTGGAATAACTATGAAAATCGCAGACCTTTTTGATGAACATGGTTTAAAATGGTTTAAAGGAAGTACCATTTTATTCGGTTTTCTTTGGGGCGGTTTCGGAGCATTATTGGTTTTAAGCAATAATATCATAGCCAGCATAATGCTCGCAATGAGTTTAGCATTTCTCGTCAGAAATAGATTAGAATATCTCAACCATCAAATTGCTGTATCCATAATCGTAATAAGTTTTCTGTTTAGTTCAGTTTTCAATCCAATCTTATTCCTTAGCTTTTATGCTATCTTCGTAATTTTTGGTTCATTAAGAGATTATATAGGAGATAAAGTAAAAAAGAAGTCTAAACTTCAGGCGATGTATGATAATGTAATGTGGTATTATCCAATACCTACTTTTATCTATTGCCTTCTTTATGGAAATTGGATGATATTTTGGGCTTTCACAATATATACGATTGCTTATGATGGAACAAAAGCAATTTTTAAGAAGAAAGGAATTAATTAATCTTTCAGATACTTCCTTGACTACGCAAATAGATTTGTTCTCATTTCATTTGAGGTGTCTAACACAAATTATTTAAAATCACTAAGGGCAAAAATCAGAAGGGCATTTAATCATTCAAAATTCAGAACTAGAAAGTTTTACTTCACCTTATTCAAAGGCGTGAAATCATTCCATGCTAATTCAAACATGCCTTCCAATGCTTTTGCAAAGAAATCAGTTGATAGCCATACAGCAACATCATAATTAGGATGCACAGTCTTGTCATCAAGAACCATAAACATTACCTGGTTTTCATCAACAATGCAGAATCTTGCATTTATTTTATCTGCAGACTTAACTTCAGCGACTTTGGAAAATTCTTTCGCAATCTTTACATTCCCTGCACTAAGAGGTGCAGCTATTCTTACTCTAACACCTCTCTTCTTTGCTTTTTCCAATGAAGGAAGAAGAATTTCCAGCTTCCTGCTTAGGCCCTCAGCCGTAGTAACCAATGTGACTGACTTCTCAGCAGATCGAATCATCATATCAAGATGATTATACATATTCTGCCTTCCTCTCAAACTTCCAGACAAGTCGCTTGGTTCAACAAATTTTATTCCATTAGTAAACAAAGTATTTAGTTCTCCAAGAACATCATCATTTCTAAGCCTCTCAAGTCTTTTACTCTTCTCCTGTGCTTCAACAAGGAGGTTCTTCTTTACTCTCTCAACAACTTCTCCAGGCTTCAATGCCACAAACTTAATTGGCTTGCCGATCTTCATTACAATAAATCCTTTTTTCTCCAAAGATTCCAAAATATCATAGGTTCTTGACCTAGGAACATCAGAAATATTACTCAACTCGCCAGCAGTGCTTGTCCCTCTTGAAAGAAGAGCAGTCCAAACCTTCGCCTCATAAAGGTTGAGGTCAAATATCTTCCTCAGCCTGCTCAAAAATTCTTCCTTTATTATCATATTTAAATTCACCTCTACGAGCTAATTTAGGCTAAGGAGTATTTAAATGTTTTTACATATACTATTTAAGAATTACAAAAAAATAGCCCTATTTTTTTCTCTTGAATAGTAGATAAAATTACGCCCCCAGGAATTTTATCGTCGGAAAATTCTATTTTGCCGGCATTTACTCTTTCAGCTATAAACTTCTTATTCTTGTTCAGATATCCAACAAGTTCTTTGTCAGCATACACCTTTATGTCAGCCAATTGCCCTTTCCTCATACCCAAATTCTTCCTCTCTGCCTGTATCTTCCTTATTACCTCTCTTGAATATCCCTCAGCCTCAAGTTCCTTGTTCATCTTAGTATCCAATGAAATTTTTATCTCTTCATCTTTGACTTGTTTTAATTCAACCTTCTTAACATTCAATTGTCTAGCTATAATTTCTTCAAGTTCCTTGTTCATCGACTCTTTAGTTCTAATAATTGCTTTAGCAAGAGGCCATCTCAACCCTATTTTTGCTTTATCTCTTTCTCTTAGACCAGTTTCAACGATTTTCATTACACTCTCGAAATCTTTCTCAAGCTTTTTATCTATTTTCTTCTTATCTGCTTCAGGCCAATAAGACAAATGCACACTTTCTTCTTCTACAATCTTCTTTTCACGTAATTCTTGCCATATACTTTCAGTTAAGAAAGGCATAATTGGTGCGCACAATTTAAGTAAATCGGAATAAATTTTACTTAATATATAATTTATTGTTTTATCATTCTCAGATAGCCTATCCCTTCCCATTTGTATATATCTCCTACTTAAATCATTCAACCAAAAGTTTTGCAAAGCTCTCGTTGCATTATGGGGACGTAAACTCTCAAGTTCATTTGTGACGTATTTTATAAGAGAATTAATCTTGCTTAATATCCACTTATCTTCTATTTTTAATTTACCAGATTTATAGTCTTTTATAATTAAATTATTCATATTATGTAAAATATTGATATTATTTTTAGGCTCCCTCAATACATTAAAACCAAACTTTAGTTCTTGAGCAGGGTCTTGCAAGCAATAAATCAATCTCATGGGGTCTGCTCCAACTTTTTCAACAGCTTCATCAAACCATATAGCATTTCCCTTACTTTTGTGCATCTCTTCACCTTTTTCATCCTTTAATGATTCATATCCTAGTAATGATTTGAAAGGAGTTTTGCCTTCAAGCATAATTGCTGCCCAGAATAAAGCATTAAACCATCCCCGATACTGTCCGGGCATATTTTCGCATATAAAATCAGCAGGGAACCATTCTTTCCAATATTTTTTATCATTGAGATAATTAAGAGTTGAGAAAGATACAATTCCAGCATCAAGCCAAGCATCTCCAACATCTAACACCCTTGAAACTTCATTTTTACACTTATCACATTTTATCTTTATTTCATCAATCCAAGGCCTATGCAGTTCAGGTAATTCATCAACCTTCTTTTTATCAATAGCTTTTTCTCTTAATTCTTTCAAACTTCCAAAAACCTTTATCTCCCCACATTTACATTCCCATATTGGCAAAGGTAATCCCCAATATCTTTTTCTGGATATTAACCAATCACCCATATTTTTGAACCATTCTTCTTGCCTTACTTTTCCATATTCTGGGAACCAAGTAACTTTCTTGTTCTCAGCAATTAATTTCTTTCTTATATCAGCAGTACATTTAATATACCATTCATCGACAAGTCTAAATACTAATTCTTGGCCACATCTCCAACAATGAGGATATCTATGCTTGTATTGTTTAGTCTTATAAACAAATCTTCTTTGTTCTAAATCAGTAAGAACTTTTTTGTTTGCATCTGAATAAAAAGACCCACTAAATTCACCGAATCCATTCTGATAAACTCCCCCATCATCGAGAGGAGAAATCGCAGGCAATTTCAACTTTTTACCTAAATCAAAGTCTTCAGCTCCACATCCTGGGGCAATATGGACTATTCCAGTTCCTTCTTCCCCGGAAGCTAAACCCCACAAAACAACTTTATGAGGTGCCTTCAAACTTTGTTGTTCCTCTAAGTCATAGTAAGGCATAACATATTCAATTCCTTCAAGCTCACTTCCTTTCTTCTTTTGAAGTATTTTATATTTACCTTCTAATTCTTCAACTCTCGATTCTGCAATCCAATATTTTACTCCTTCATTTTCAACTTTAACATAATCTAAATTAGCATTTACAGCAATAGCAACATTTGCTGGAACTGTCCAAGGAGTAGTTGTAAATATAATAAAATATTCATCTGGATTATTTTTTAGAGGAAATTGCATAAATAATGCAGTATGGGTAACTTCCTTATATCCTTCAGTAGCAATATCATGTTTTGAACTAGCAGTTCCACATCTCCAACACCAAGGTACGGCATCTTTTCCCTTATGTAACATTCCCTTATCAAAATAATTCTTTAGAAGATACCAATTATGTAGATTATTGTTATCTGTCATAGTGTAATAACTATTATCCCAATCCATCCATTGTCCAAGTCTTTTTGATTGTTCAGTTTGTATTTTTGAGAACTTTTCCACTCTTCTCTTGCACGCCTGAACAAATTTTAATATGCCATAATTTTCAATATCTTTTTTGTTTTTCAATCCTAAATCTTTTTCTTCCTCTCTTTCAACCCATAATCCCTGACAATCAAATCCATTTTGGTACCTTTGATCAAAACCCTGCATTGCCTTAAATCTTTGATATAAGTCTTTGTATGTTCTTCCCCAAGCATGATGAACGCCCATAGGGTTGTTTGCAGTTATAGGTCCGTCAATAAAACTCCATTTTTTCTTACCTTTATTTTTCTTTCTAAGTTTATCAAATATCTTTTTATTCTCCCAAAAAGAAAGAATTTCTTTTTCCTTTTCTTGTGGTATGTACATTTTATATTTTAATTAACTCCCTTATAACATTATCCTCCCATCCTTTTTTAAAGTCTGTGGTTATAAATTTAAAACCAAATTTATCCCTATAAAAATCAAGATACCTCTTTGTGGTAAAAGACCATGAGTTTTCAAATTCAATTGGGCGTGTTATAACTACAGGTATTAAGCTTTTATTTTCATATAAACAAGGAATCATTTTGCATATATCCATCAATATCTTTTGAATAGTTTTTTCCTTGCTCCTACTTTTTGTTTTAGCTACATGGGAAGAGATAGCTAATATAAGATTGCTATTATTTAGATTTATCAAACTAACATCAAATTCCCTACCTTTGGATACTTTAGATATCCTAAATCCTTTTTCAATTGCTTTATCTAATAATATTTTAGATTCTTTTTCTATTTCTATCAAAAAATCAGAAGGCTTAAGTTGAACATCTTTCCATTCATTTGGACAAATTTCAACATCAACACCAAAAGTTACAGACTTTTTATCAGTATTTTCTAGCTTTTTCCATAAATCGCTTGGCATATTGCTATTAATTATTATTTGTACATAAGGATGATTACCAGAGTAACCTTGCATACTAATTTTCTTTTCAGATGTCCTTGTTATTTTAACATTTGTATCATTTTTAAAATTCAATTCAATCTGTCTATTTTCTCTTTTTAATTTGTTTATCTTTCCAGCAAACACTCTGTTAGTAAATCTTATTACTGCCCGTCTATAAGGAACGTGATAATTACTAACTCTCTTCTTAGACTTCCAGATATACTCTTTGTGAGATATACTACGTTCCAATGTTATGGACGCAGGAATAGTGATACTGTCCATATTAAAATATATCGTCGGTATTTATAAATATTTATATTCATTTTATAAGAATAACAATTTTGTTTACTCGATTTAAAAGGTTTTTATCAGCTCATTTGACCTTAGGCATTAAAATTCCTTTAATGAAGCATAACTCGACCTATATGTCCTTCCCGTTTGACTAAAGCCTTCTTTTTCATTTAAAACATCATAAATAAACCCTTTCCTTTATCCACTACAAATTTAACTTCTAATAGTCTTTTAGGATGAAATGAATCATAAATCTCAAGTGCACGCACTTTAAATTCTTGCATATCAGCAACAACCTCCTTTCAGCATTACATTTAAGCAAAAAGGTTCAAGAGAAGTTTAATTTATTTTTAGTTTTGTCATAGAATGAATGTGTGCAATTCCAATTTAACCATATTTAAACTTTTGTCCATTTCCTGTCAAAACTCTTTATGTAAGAGATTAACGAAATTATTGAGATTGTAATAAGTGTGTATCCTGCATTTCCTAGCCCAGCAAGAAACATACCAATTCCAAACAGAATAGTTATTATTACAAACCAGCTTGTTAAATTTCTTATTTTTACAATTTCATCTTTGCACAGATACGCAATTAAAAATCCTGAGAAAATTCCTATAAAAAGGGTCAAGATTATTTCATAAATCATATCTTATCTATCTCCTCAGCAGCATTAAAATCTTTCTCTGTCAGCCCATGTTCAGAATGAGTTGTCAGTACAAGTCTTACTATGTAATCTTCTATTAATATGCTCGGATGATGATTCAATTTTTCAGCAATATCTGCAACTTTATTGACAAATTCAATAGATTCTCTAAAATTATAAAATTGATATTCTTTTACAATCGCATTTCCTTCTAAAGACCAGTTCTTCAAACCTTGTATTCTTTTCTGTATGTCACTTAAAGTAATCATCTTATTTGTTTAATAGATTCTTAATCTCCTTAACTAGCTCTTCTTCAGTTGTATAATCAAAGATTATTCTTCCGCTTATTTCAACCTGTGGGACAGGTGTATGCTTATCTCTTGTTATTATTCTTTCGCTTATCCCTTTATCAGACACATTATGCTCTTCATACTTTATTCCTTCTCTGTCTAGAATTTTCTTAAGCTTTATGCAATAAGGACATCCAGGCCTAGTGTAAATTTTTATTTCTGCCATAAGATTATCGAGGGAATAAAGATTAAAGACCTTTCGATATACTAGTTTTTTAGGTTAATTCTACTTTTTTTGTGTTGGTCTTCTTGAAGAAATTTTCCAAATATTCTATTCTGCTTTTATAAACGGCAATCATAGATTCTGGGGGAAGTTCTGTTGAAGATCTTAGTTTATTCTCAGGGTACTCGAGAAAGCAAATATCATATTCTTCCCACATCTCCAAGGTATTCCAAGGGCTAGCAATAAAACCTTGATGAATTAAAGAATTTCTCCAGTCTTTGTATAATTGAGTCGCTTCTTCTTTCCGAAAACCCATGTTTGGTAGCGAGAGAAGTTCAACAAATCTAGTTTTTGGAGAGTTTTCCTTAGGATATAACAATCTAGCTAAACTCTCTAAACCAAGAAAAGTAATCTGAAATATAAGCCTGCCGTGGACCTTATTTTTTGCAAACTCATCTAGTAAGCCAATCCTATTTTTATGAAATTGAACAAACTTATCAATATTTACTAAAACTCTTTCGCTCATGATAAATCTAAATAAATAGAAATTAAAGACTTTCCTATACTCACTTTATATCCAAAAAATTAACGCCCATAAAACCTAGAATCCGAAGAGGAGAGCTAGGTGTTATAAGTGTGTGAGACGCCACGACCAGGATTTGAACCTGGGAATCACTTGCGTGAAGCGGGATTAGCAATCCCGTGGAGTAACCGCTGTCCCATCGTGGCTTAATTTAGGCTAGAGAGGCATACTTTTAAACGTTTTTGCTGACACTTTTTAGCTTAATCTTATTCTTATTTAGTAATCCCTTTTCAACTCTATCTATATGTTTAGAATTTGCAGGTTTAATCTCTTTCATCCATTTAGTCAAATTTTTAAAACCTGCCAGGCATATCTTAAAAGAAATACCATCTTTTCTAATATTCTGCCATCTGTGTACTCTAAAATTCATATTTTCAAGGACATTGAATAAATCATTTAACAAATTTTGTGAAGCAAAACTAAATTCTATTTTTGGGTAATAAGAATATTTAGTATTATTCTTGCAGAACCACACGCATCCATCAGTATCAAACAGACCTTTAACAAAAGCCATTTTTATTTCTATACATCCATTCTTAATATATTCTGGAATACCAACAGTATAAACTTTACTTCCAGGTCTAAATCCTTTTTGAACAAAAAAGTTAGTAATTTTTTTATTACTCGTTTGTATACCATAACTGTTAATACCACGATATTTAGGTTTAACTTCAACATTAAAGACATTTTTAATTAAATGAGCAATATATGCATAAAATTCTTTTTCATCAACACTTCCCCTAATCTCCCAAACTAAACTTCCGCTATTAGTTCTATAAAGGGTTCCATCACCAACATGCATACCAATCAATTCGGCTTCTTGTTCTTGCATGTATTTAACAAATCAATTAACAATAAATAGATGTGCTGTAACTTCAGAAGACTAACCGCTGTCCCATCGTGGCATAAAGCTAGTGAAGAACAAGGGCTTTTAAGTTTTGTTATGTCAAGATGCTTGACATCTTGAGCATTCAAAGCACGAGCGCCTATTGTGCTTTTTATGTCTGCAAAAAGGGTGAGGTTTTTAAATAGGATAATCCTATTTAACATGAAAGAGGAGAGATGAAGTACGATTTTGTTGTCTTAGGCGCAACGGGAATGCAAGGCAGAATAGTATCAAAAGATTTATTGAAAAATGGATATTCAGTCCTTTTATGTGGAAGAGATAAATCTAGAGTTCTCCATTTACTTAAAAAATACAAAAAGACGGGTTTTGAATATTTTGAGGTTACAGATAAAACTTCTACATTAAAAACGATAAGAAACTCCGGCTCAAATATTGTAATTAATTGTGTTGAAGGAGATTGGAATGACAAAGTTCTTGAAATGTGTTTGGAAGCAGGAGTCCATTCCATTGATCTTGGTTCTGACGTTCCGCTGACGCAAAAGCAGTTCGCTTTAGATTCAGCACTAAAGAAGAAGAACCTTATCCACATAACCGGTTGTGGTTCTGTGCCAGGAATAGGAAATGTAATGCTTAGATATATTGATTCCGATTTTGATAAAGTAGATTATGCAGAAGCAGGATTTGCTTGGGACTCAAATATAAAGAAATTCGTAGTTCCTTTTTCAATGCCAAGTATACTTGAAGAATTTACCTGGCCAGCAGATATGATAGTTAATCATAGAGCAGTTGAAATATTGCCCTCAAAAACAGTGGTAAGGTGTTTCCATAAAGCAGTTGATCGGGAAAAGTGTTTCAATGTAGGTCACCATCCAGAAACATATACTTTCTACAAATTCTTTGAGGATAAGGGTGTCAAGACAACCAAATTTTTTGCAGGATTCCCAGATCATTCATATGACATGATTGCAAAGTTGGTTGAAATTGGATTTGCAGATGAAAAACCAATAAATTATCGTGGAATAAAGATAGTCCCTATGGAATTCCTAGCAGAACTTGTCAAAAAAATAAAAATCCCTGAGGGATACAAAGAAGTAGAAAATCTTTGGGTGTTTGTAAGTGGAAAAAAGAACGGAAGAAATAAAGAAATAAAAATGGAATGTATAGTTAATACATTAAAAGGATGGGAAGATGCAGGGAGCAATATAGATACCGGAATGCCAGCAAGTATTATTGCACAATTCATAAAGAAAGGAATAATAAAATCTCCAGGAAGTTTTTCTCCAGAATTTATTGTTCCTCCAATACCCTTCTTTAAAGAACTAAGAAAAAGAAAGATGATTGTATATAAGAATGGGGAGAGAGTGAATTAGCTTTTCTTTATCTTCTTCTCAGCCCTTGCAATCATATTCTTCTTCAAACCAATAAATATTCCTCCGGATTTTGCTCCAACATATGTGCTCTCCCCTGGCTTAAGAATATCATTCAATTCATCTAATTCAATATCTATATGCGTCACACTTGCATTGCTTTTTCCTTTGACGTGGATATATACATCTGCCTTACCTAACTTTATTTTTCCTTCTCCCGGCCCACTCATTTTTTCTCTCCCCCTTTGCCTTGAATATCTTTTATATAATAAATAGCGGATATCGTTCCAGTAATTCCTATCGACCCCGCAATTGGCCAGGAGATATAATTCCAAAAAGGATACTGCAAACTCAATATTAAAGCAGGCAATGCGAATCCTTGAAGTAGTGTTGTCAGCTTAGCAACATATCTTGCATTAGGTATTGGCTTTCCTGCAACTAATGCAATAAGTGCAAACGGGGCACTTATAATTTCCCTGCTCATCATCAAAAGAAGCTGAAATCCTTCTTTTGCTCCAAGCTCCCCCCTAAGTCCAAAAGCTACAATAAAAGCAATTGCTGTTCCAGCCCACAAAAATCTATCAGCAATCATGTCTGCTTTTCTTCCGAACTCACTCTCCCACTTGCATCTTCTAGCCAATTGACCATCAAGAAAATCAGTAATTGCCGCTATGGCGAATATAATTACTATCTTTACCAAACTAGCCTTAATAAAAACTAAATATATAACAACAAAAGTGAGTATTATTCTGCTTATAGTAAGTGCATTAGGAATTTGGCCAACCCATGAATTGTTGTTTTTCATTAAATACAAAAGAGGACAAACTTTAAAAGCCCTTTCCCTCCCCTATATCTATAGCGGAGTAGAGGAGCCTGGAGTCCTCGCGAGGCCCATAACCTCGAGATCGCACGGTTCAAATCCTGCCTCCGCTATTATTTATTAATGGGTGGGATTTGATTATTCAATTATTACAATAAAGTTTATTAACAGAGTTTTATCGTTTTTTAAACATGGCTTTCAAAAAACTTCCTAAATATCAAGGAGGAACTTTACAAGAAGAGATTGAAAGAACAGGATTTCATAGAGAAGTTTTAGATTCAAGAGCAGTAGTTATGGGAGAATTTCGTCCAATTAGACAAATTTGTATGGGTATAAGAATTCCAAAGGGTTCAGCACATGACTCTCCAAAAAAACAAGGTTTACATCACCTAACAGAGCATATGTTATTTAAACCGCAGACAAGAGGAGACATGACTATATTAACCGAAAGAATTGAAGATTTTGGAGGAGTAGTAAGCGCAGCAACAACCCCAACATACACTGAAGGACTTATTCAGGTACCTTTAGACCGATATAAACGAGGTTTGCAATATCTTACTCTACTTATGGGAAGAATTCCAAAAGTTAGTAGGGCAGATTTCGAACATGAAAGAGATGTAATTAAAATAGAGATTGGAAAATACCATGATAATCCTGAATCATTCATTATTGATTTGTTGCATGAAGAATCATTCGAATTGCCTTTTGGAAATTCAATAGTTGGAGATATAGATTCAGTATCAAGAATTACCAGAAGAGATGTTCATAATATATGGGAAGCAAGTTATCTTCCTTCAACATTTATAGTATCTAGTATAGGAGGAATACCTCCAGAGCAAATCGCCAGAGATTTAGAAAAGATTCTAAGAAAACAAACAAAAACGCATCCAATAACAGATATTCCAGTAATAGTTCCTAAAAGAAAATTCTCCCATAGGAATATTCCTAGAAGAGGATTGATGGATGCACATCTTGGTTTTTCTTTTATAGGAACTCCAGTAGAGCACGAAGATGCATTTGCATGGGATGTCATAGATGCATTTCTATGTGAAGGTTTTTCTTCATGCTTGTATCGCTCAATTCGTGAGACTAGTGGGCTGATATATCATTTACAATCTGCGCCGTACCAAGTACAAAGAATGGGAGTATATGAATTAAGTCTCCAGACCGATCCTAATAAAATTCATTTAGTTGAAAAATTAATAAAAAGAGGTTTTGAAGCGGCTAAGAATATGAGCCAATCAGAATTTAGAAAAGCAAAGCAAAAAGCATTAGGTAGATATGATTCTAGAGAAAGGACATTAGATGAAAGAAGAGAAGAATTTGCAGAGGAAGAACAACAAAGAGGAAATGCAGAGTTATTATATAACAACAGGAGAAATATCGCGAAAGTTAGACTAGAACAAGTTAGAAGAGTAATTCAAGTACCAAATTTCTCCACAGGAGAAAGAAATTTCAGCTCAGTTTATATTCTACCAGCATAATCAATCACATTTTTATACAACCTTTTCTATTGGTGCATATGTACATTTTAGGAATAGATGACGCTGGTAGAGGACCATTAATCGGTTCAATGTTTCTAGCAGGAGTTCTAATAAAAAAGGAAGATGAAAAATATCTAAAAGCTGAAGGAGTTGCAGATTCCAAAACCCTTGCCCATGAAAAAAGAATGAAATTAGATGGAATAATAAAAGATTTATCTAAAAACTTTAAAATCGTTGAATCCACAGCAGAGCAAATAGACCACGCAATCCATTCTGGAGTTAATCTTAATACATTAGAAGCAATAAAAACAGCAGAAATAATAAATTCTTTATTAGAAAATGTAAAAGAAAAAGTAAAGATAATTGTAGATTGTCCTTCAGTAAATACAAATGCCTGGAAAGCAACCCTTATTCATTACATTAAAGACAACAAAGATTTTGAATTACATTGCGAGCATAAAGCAGACGCAAATCACATAAGCGTTTCAGCAGCCTCAATTCTTGCGAAATGCGCAAGAGAAGCATCACTCCCCAATCTAAGAAAAAAATTTGGAGATTTTGGTTCAGGTTATCCATCAGACCCAACAACAAAGGATTTTCTAAAGAAACACGGAAATAAGCACAAAGATTCAGGCATATTTAGAAAATCTTGGGCAACTTGGAAAGCGTTATATCCTGAAAGTAATAAGCAGAAGACTTTGTTTTGACATAATAGTATATAATCTATAAAAGTATGTTTTTATGTAAAAATTAAAAATAATAATATATTTTATCTTTTATTGTTAGTTAAGCCAAGTCTTGGTTTATCCATTACCCATTACATATTTACAGACTTACCATCCATCATCTGTTTCTTTAAGCATTTTAGCAATATTTGCCTGAACTTCAGGAGTTATTCCAAGTCTTTTCTTTTCAAAATCAGAATCATATCCGTGTAAAACATCATAAACTTCTCTAACTATTCTAGTTCCTTCATCTGAACTTCCGAAATAAGCTATTCTTCCAATAAGTCCACATTTCACAGAATCATTTCTTCCAATAGGCATATTCATGTCAAATTTTCTTTCAAGTTTATGTTCTTTATAATCTCTCAATTTAACATTAACCTTTCCATGAATAGTCAATACCCCATTCTCCCCTCCAGAGGAAGCATCAGCCACAAAATCATATCCTACAATTATTGCTTTATTTGCCTCAGGAAAAGAGGTATTAAGAGGTACTTTAACAGTCCTATCTGATTCAAATCTTCCTCTTGGTTCTTGTCCAGAAAGTCTATACTCTACTTTTTTCAAGCTTGCATCATCAATCAATCTAAGTTGTAATAACTGTAAATCCGCCCTAAATCTTGAAACATCTATATCATGAACCCTCATAACCTCTTCAACAAAACTACTTCTATTGATACTTTTTGTAAAATCAAAATCAAGAGCAGTGGTTATTTGTCCATAATACATATTTAATCAGATTAAAAATACTATTTAAAGATTTATGTGATAAAAGTTTAAATACGCACTATTTATACAATTGCATGGAAATTGAAGAAGTAAGAAAGAAAATAAACGAAATAGACTATAAAATAATAGAACTTATTGTGCAAAGATTCAAGCTTGTAAAAGAAGTTGCACTTCACAAGTTCACAAATAACCTTCCCTTAAAAGATCCAAGTAGAGAAAAAGCTCTTATAGAAGACAGAAATGCAAAGTTTGAAAAACTAGGATTTAAAGATAGCGGTTTTGTTAGCTCTCTCTACTCAACAATAATAAAAAAATCAATAAAATTACAGAAGAATTATATGAAAAAGCATAAGAAAGATAGAGAAGAAAAACTAACTGGGGTTTAAATCTTCTTTTTTGTTTTCAGTATTCTCTGTTGGAGATTGCAAGGCAACCTTTTCTATCTCCTTTTCAATATCTCTAGCTTGAGACAAATCAAGAGAAAGTATCTTTGAAACATTGTCATGCATACTTACTCCATAGAGAACTTGGGAATTCATAATTATAGCATCATTATGTGTTATAACAATATATTGTCCGGCCTTCATATATTTCTTAAGTAGTGCACCTAATCTTTCAGAATTTCTTTTATCCAGAGCAGCATCAATTTCATCAAAGACGTAAAAATGATATGGTTTATACTCTTGTATCGCAAATAATAATGACAAAGCAACAAGCGTCTGTTCTCCTCCAGATAAGGAAGTAACATCAAAATACTTTCCTTTTGCAAGTCTTACCACTATGTTTACCCCGCCTGCAAAAATATCTTCTTTGTTTTCAAGTTCAAGATAAGCAACTCCTTTAGTATATAATTGTGCAAAATTCTGTGAAAAAAGTTCAGACATTGCGTTGAAAGTCTTCATGAAACTTCTCTTTTTCTTCTTGTCAATCTCTTCAATTATCTTCAATATCTCATTCTTTTCATTTTCTAATGTATTGACTTTTTCCTGCACAGAATCATATTCCTTCTTCATATCTTCATAAACTTCCAATGCTCTTAAGTTAATACTCCCTATTTTCTGTAATGCTTCCTGCGTCTTTACAAGCCTTTCTTCGAAATAATTCATGCTTCCCTGCATTAATTCTATGCCTGCATAATCAGACAAGTCCATACCTATAGCCTCTTTTTCAGCATCCAATTTTGCTTTTCCAACTTTAAGATAATTTATTTGATCTTCAACTGCTCTTATTTCAGAATTTAATTCGCTTAACCTAAAATTAATTTCTTGTATTTCATGCTGGACTTTCTCTCTTTCTTCAAATAACTCTTTGAATTTCTTCTGGAATTCTTTTTCCTGCAAATCTTTTCTTGCGAGCTGTTCATTTTTTTCATCAAAACTTCTAGCAAGTTCGTTTATACTGTTTTCTAAATCCTTCAAGTCTCTCTTTCCATTCTTTACTATGCTCAAAACCTTTTCAAGATCTCTTTGTTTATATAAAAGGCTAGTCTCAACATCTCCGCTGGTTCTGCTGGATATTTCTTCTATTTCAAGCATCTTTGCTTCGTATTTTTCTTCAAGCCCATACATTTCCTGTGTCTTCTCTTCAAGTTTTCTTCCACTTTCCTCAAGATTTCTTAATTCTTGTCTGAGTATGTTTTCATTTTCAACAAGTTTTCTCAATTGATCTTTTTTGTCTCTTATTGAGTCATGTCTCATCTTCTCAAGTTCAGAATTAGAAATATTTTCATCTATTCCATCTATTCTTTTTTTCAAATTCTCGCATTCTCTCTTAAGCTTTTCAAGTTCCTTGTTTGAATTATCTATTACCTTTTCAGAATTACCTATTATCTTTTCCTGCTCAATATTAACATGAGATATATGTTCTGAGGTCATTTTACTCAGACACATAGGGCAGGTATCTATCTCATTTATTCTTGATTTTATTTTCTTTGCCTTTTCAAGCTCTGACTCAGCCACAGATGCAGACTTTTCATGATTCATTATAGAGCTCTGTCTTTGTTCTATTGTGTGCCTTGTATCTTCAAGCTCATTTCTTAACTCTTTTATTATCTTGGAGCATTCTTCAGAGCTTTTGTGAGATAGGCCTTTTTCAAATGATTCAATCTGTCTCAACATATTTTCAGATTCTCCAGTATTTCTTGCGAGCTGTCTTTCCCTTTCTTTTATTACTTCCCTTACTCCAACTAGTTCATTCTTTAATGAATGTACTTTCTCTCTCTCTTCTTTTATTCCATTTAATTCATCCTTCTTTTTTTTCAATTCTTCGGACTTCTCAGCCATCTTTGGAGACTCTTCCTTAAGTTCTTGAATTTCTTTTTCAAATTCAGGAATAGATTTTTCCATTTCAGTCACTCTTCTATCTACCTCTCTTTTCCTATTTTCATAATTCTCTCTTCTTACTCTTAAACCTTCAAGCTCAGCTTTTAGATTTGCAATATCATCGTTGAGTTTTTCCTGTTCAATACCACTTGACCTCTGTATGTGTTTCGTTATTTCATTTATTCTTTCATTTAATTTTTCTTGTTCATCGCTCGCATTTCTAGCTTCTTCCTTAAATTTTTCTTTTTGTTTATCTTTTTCCCCTATTGACTTTACAATGCTTTCTATCTCTTTATCTTTCTCATTAGCTTTTCTTGCAAGTATAGATGCATTTATCCTTTTCAGATTGTTCTCCAGTTCCTTGAATTTAAGCGCCTCCTGTCTTTCTCTATCTAAATTTCTCAAGTAAGCCGTTCTCTCTCTCAAAACTGTGCCTATTTCTTTCAACTTTCCTTCTGTCTTCTCCAATTCCTTCAAGCTTTTCTCTTTTCTTAACTCATAAATAGCGATTCCGGCAACTTCCTCTATTATCTTTCTTCTATCTTCAGGATGCATTTTCACAATACTTTGTATCTGGCCTTGTAAAACAAGATTAAACCCATAGGGGTCTATGCCTGCCTGTGCAAGAGTCTCTATAACTTCTATCCTCGTCTTAGTCTCTTCATTTATCCTATATACGCCTTGCCCATTATACTTGACAATTCTTTTTAAGCTTATTTCATCATTATCAATATTGAATCCCCTATCAGAATTATCAAATACAAGCTCAACCATCGCCTCCCTTGCAGGCTTAATATATTTACTTCCCATAAAAAGCAAGTTCTTGGCTTTCGCAGCCCTCATACTTTTTATAGATAATCTTCCAAGAACAAAACATAATGCGTCAGATACATTGCTTTTTCCACTTCCATTCGGTCCCAGAATTACATTAATTCCAGTATCAAAGACTATTTCAGTGCGCCTTGCAAAGCTCTTGAAGCCATGCATCACCATTCTTTTTATATGCACCATTTGCAAATCAATAAACAGAGCGATATTTAAATTTGCTCAATCTGCATTATCTTAAAGAACATCCCCAATTTTCTCAAGCATACATGGATGGACTTGTCCGCTTCTACATGTCTCAGGAGTAACTTCGAAGCTTACTCCCCTTTTAGAAAAAATAATCTCAATTCTATCGCTAGTTATTTCTAATCTGCCTGCTTCATCCTTAGGTATGTAAGGATTAGGGCATTTGTCCCAGACTTTATATTTGTCTTTTATATTTAATTGATACAATTTTCTCCATTTCATATTGATTACATTAAAATGATAGTATAAAAAGAAGAGGGAGAGATTTTGATAAAAAAAAGAAAAAAAGAAAAAATTCTACTTAGTAGTAGCTCTCTCCGAACTCTTCAGACTTTTGCGGTTTTCTTGTTAGCAAAACTATCAAGACAACTAATAGAACTACGAAAATGATGGCCAGAATAACTGTCAATACGACAGTAGCATCTGCTCCAGCACCCTTGCTTGTTCCATTAATTTTTGCCTCGAAGCTTTCTTTCTTTACGAGTTCTCCGTTAGAGTTTACGTTTACAGCGAAACTGTATGTTCCAGCTTCATTTGCAGAAGCTTCTACAGTTACTGTCTTGCTTGTTCCAGCAGGAACAGCAAATACGCTTTCAGAAGCTCCAAGTGTTATTCCACTAGGACTTTCAAAGCTTATATCGTAAACCATTGTATTAGATCCAGTGTTAACTACTGTAACAGCATATGCTCCCTTTTCACCAACAGCAATTGTCTTGCTTGTTGAAGTGGAAACAACTTTGCTATCAGCGCCAGGTCCAACAATTGCAACTTTTTTAGTTATAGTTGTTGAAGAATCGGAATTGAAGGCTTCAAATTGAACTGTATAGATTCCTGCAGGTGTACCCTGTGGAACTTTCAAACTCAATCTTCTAAAGCCAGCATCTTCCTTTTCAATTCTGTCGTTTCCAGTGCTAACAAATGGATCCTCGGAGAATGGCTGGTCTTCTGGTGACAAATCGCCAAAGTAGGCTCTTGTCTCAACACTAAGTGCAGGAATTGTCATCCTGACAAAAGTGTCTTCTGCGAATTCTCTTCCTCTGTTCTTCAATACAATGTCAGCAACAAGATTACTTCCTGCTGATACAGTATTGTCCATTGCAACGTCAAGAACCTCTACTAGGTAGGATTCTCTTTTTGCAACCAAAGAAATTGTTGCACTGTCAGCAACTCCAGCATTTTTACTCTCAACTGTTACAGTCAGAGTTAAAGGTTCTCTTGAATCAATGTCAAAAGGCACATTTACAGCAAGAAGTCTGCTATATGTGTCTCCGTCATCTACAATAAACCTGCTGGTTACTGCAGCAACAGAATCGCTTCCAGATATTTCAGCTTTCACTCGTACATCAGTCGCATCAGCAGTTCCTGTGAAGATTACTCTTACAGGTACAGTTTCGCCAGCAACAACGGTGATGTCTGGGCTACCGTTTAGGGCTTCAATCCCAGAAACTTCAACGCTGTCGATAGTTGCGAAAGCACTAGCACTGCTAACGAAAAGCACTGCAAATGCAACAAGTGCAACAAGAGAAACCAGTATCTTTTTGGATTCCATGGTTTGTTTTTTAGTTTAGTTAAATATGCATTCTGAAAGCAGTATATAAACTTTATGGTAGCAACAGATAAAATGTAATTATATAGTGACGAAAGATTTAAATAAGTATACTTTAGTATTCAGAAGTATACTCAAATGGACATAGGAATAACCAAAACAAGCATACAGCAGAAAGGAAAAATAACGACGATAAAACTTTCAGATTCTACAAAGAAAAGGATAGACCATTTAAAGCTTTATCCAAGAGAAACCTATGAAGAGATACTTCAAAGATTTCTTAACATTCTCAATATAACAATAAAGAATCCAGAAATAGCAAGAGCCAAATTACTCTCTTTAGACAAACAAAGAAAGAGAAATTTCAAGGAGATTAAGTAAAAATGACAGAAAATTTAGAACAAGTAGCACAACCTTCTGTAAAAGATGAACTTAAAGACAGCATTAAAAATTATCCTAAAACTTGGAAAGCGTATGCTAAGCAATTAGCTCCCGCAATTGTAGTGTCTTCAATAGGTGCAGCCATAGGGCAGGAATTAGCAACAAGATTGGGATATGACAGTAAATTAGCAACAACCACTGCGTCTTATGTTTGTGGATATATACCTGGCTACACTACCTTCTTCGGATTAGAATATTGGAGAAACAAGAATAAATATCCAAAAGGAGTTTTTAGCAGAGAATTCGCAGAATTTGCAGGAACTTTCCTTGCGGTAGATTATGTAGCAGATTTAACAACATTTACTCCTGCTTTTATTGCTTCAAATCTCTGGCTTACAGATAACACCAACTTATCTCCTGCATTAAGAGGATTAACTGCTTGGAACGCTTCCGCTTTATTATATGTAACTGCAATGGCGGGTCTTCATCCATTATCAAGAAGAGCAACATCTGCAATAAATAAAGCAGTTAAATCTGTTGTTAGAAAATTAAAGGGAACAAAATAAAATGGCTAAAAGAACCTACAACGATCCTGTCAAGCAATTATCCAGGCAGAAACTAAAGGAATTTATTCAAAGACATCTAACACACAAAAGACCAGAAGAAATAAAAGTGATCTGCTTTCCAGGAGCAGAAGCCGAAGGCGAAGAAGCCTTAGAAGTTAAGGAAGTTTACGATTTGTGTGGAATTCCGAGAGCAAATATTGTAGGTCTCGAAGTAGGCAAGGAGGAGGAAGCAAGATTAAGAAAAGCAAATTTAGGTTTAGAAGTAATTTTACAGGACGCTCATGATTTTTTTAAAGAGACAGATAGAAGATTTGACGTAATTTCCTTGGATTACAAGGGACAACGTACTTGGAAAGAAAGAGATACAATAAGGTACATAGCAGGTAAAATGTTATTAACTAGCGGAGGAGTATTAATGACAAATCATGCTATAAAAAGAGAATCGAGCCCCACACAATTAGATTATTTATATCGCGGACCAGTATCAGAAGTTATTCGCAGTTTGTTTGGGTCTGCAAGAAGAGAAAAATTGGACAAAATAGCAGAATTAGAATCTCAAGGGGCTGATGTAGAGGCAATATTAGAATTAACAGGAAACAACCTTGATACACTTAGAACCATGGGAATATCAAAAGAAACAATTGATATTATGATGGGAGGAAAAGCAGATTTAGATCCGAGGTCTAGCATCATGGTCAGGTTGTATAATCAACAATATGAAATGATAAATAAAATATTCTCTTCTGCCAGAACAGATACCAGAATTAATTCTCTAAAAGAAGCCATGGGATTAAAGAGAGAGAAGGGAATAGAAAAAAGTTATCTAGATTGGGGAAGTACAAAGACATTTTTATTTTATGCAATGCAACAATTAACAGAGAGCGCGCATAAACAAAATCCTCACATCAGAATAGAAGATTTGGCTTCTCTTTTAGGTCTATTTCAGATGGTAGAAAACAAAGGTATGCTTTGTCACCAACTTGAAAGATACACGTATACATCAAATAAAAACATGAATATGTTAATGGATATTTTCCAATTTGTCGATATGCCTAGAGGTTTAGTTACAAGAATAGGAGATTTAATCGAGGTAAGACCCTTGCAAAAATTTAATGGAGAAGAAGGAATTTTAATGAACCCCTTTAAGTATGAAAAACCCGAATTAAGGAGAAGGGTAGAGGCAACAGTCAGAAAATTCAAGGAAGTTTCAGTTTACCATAGTAAAGGTTTAGAAATAAAACCTACATACTTAGGCTCATCTTATAATCCGCCTCAAAGAAATAGCAAAACAACAAAACAACAAGCCATAGAATTAATGTCTGTCGGCTACACTCCAGCAGAAATTGCCCAAGAATTTAGAGGTTTTACAAAAATGCAGTTAGCAGCTTTCAAGGCATGGGAAACTATGACAAAGAAGAGGTCTTAGCTAATTTTCTCAAATCTTAATCCCTCTCAACCAAAAACTATTTAAATAAGTAATCCTAGGAGATTACTATGAAAACAATAACGATAAAGCTCCCAGAAAATGAAGCGAGTGATTTAGATGAATATATTAAAAGAAAGAATTATTTGTCTAAATCTGAATTTGTAAGAAATTTAATTATGGAGAAACTAGAGACGACTAGAAAAGAAAAAGCTGGTTGGTTAATAGTTGCAGAGAAATCTATGAAAAATATTTGGGATAATAAAAAAGATGATGAAATATGGGGTAAATACTTATGATAGAACAAAGAGATTTACTTCTGATACCATTTCCCTTTTCAGACCAATCTGGAAGAAAGGTTCGTCCAGTTATGGTAGTAAGTAACAATAACTTTAATGAGCATTCTGAAGATGCAATAGTTGTAGGTGTAACCTCAAATATTACAAAAGATAAATATACTGTAAGACTAGATAATAAAGACTTAGAAGATGGTAAATTAATAACAAATTGTGTAATAAAATCTGAAAATCTACTAAAGTTAGATAAACATTTAATAATAAAGAAGATAGGAAAAATTTCAGTAAACAAATTAAAAGAAACTATAAATGTAATTAATAGTATCATCAATTAATCATTCATCTTATCATAAATTTTCATCCCCTCAACGCTATCTTCAACCATCTCCGGACTTTCATTAATTATTCTTATCTCTTTATCTTTTGGTAAATGTGCAAGCAATTCTTTCCATCCTTCAACTGGCGTTTTAATATGATTCTTCTCCCCCTTATCTCCATATACAATTCCAGAAAAATGTACATGCCATTCCCTCCCAGGAAATAATTTTATAACTTTATCATAATCGACTTTCTTCTCTCTTGCTAGAATATGCGCAAAGTCAATGCAAAATGCGCATCCAGTTTCCTTTACAAGTCGAGATATCTCTTCAACACTTCCAAACACATTTATCTTTCCCATTGTTTCAGGAGCAATTTTTATCTTCCATTTATTTTTCTTTATCTCTTCCATTATTTCCAATACCCCTTTTTTTATTGTCTGATAACTCTTCTCCTTGCTTTCTTCATCTTTAGCTTTATTCAGATAATATCCAGGATGAAATACAACTACTTTAGCTCCTAGCTTTTCTCCAATTGCACAACAATCAAGAATTCTTTTCTTTGTCGCTTCTCTTTTTTCCTTCTCGGCAGAATTCAAATTCACCCAATATTGTGCGTGTATAGATAAATAAATTCCTAACTTTCGTGCAATTTCGCCAATCTTAACAGCCTCATCTGGCTTTATGTAAACACTATAAGTAAAAGCAATTTCACATGCTCTCAATCCAAGTTTATGATATCCCTCTAAAACTGCCGAAGCAGTTTTGACAGGTCCAAGTCCAGCGGGACCAAATTTAATTGCCATTTGCTTTATCAGCACTTCCTTTCATCGCTTTCTCAATAAAGTCTAGAAATTTATTTATGTCATTATTCAACTCTTCAGATACGGCAGAATATATCTTTTTATCATCTATCTCTCCGTATCTATGTGCTAAGTAATTTCTCATCGCTTTTGCTTCAATAAGTTTTTTAGCCATTTCTTTGCTTATAATATTTTTATCGGCTAAAATTTCAAATACTTCAGAATCATCTTCAGGTATTCTAACATTTTTATCTTTTTCAACTATCCTCTCTTTAAACACAAGAAAAGCAATATCAACTACACATTCTATTATTTTCTCACAATATCTCTCACAAGCGGCTTTTTTCTCAATGTTAGTTTCATATTCTTCAAAATTGTCTGGCTTTATCTCTGAAAGTTCATCTAAAAATTTAGAAATTTGCTCAATCTTATCATTAATTCTTTCGTTCATAAAGCACACTCCCCTTTTCATCTATTTCTTTTTTTATTTTATCAGGAAGGAAATTATAAACCTCAACTTGTGTTTTGCTTTCTGCAAATTCTATGCTGAATTGAAATGCTTCTTTTTTGTTTATTTTATCAAATTCAACTGCAATATCAATGTCCGAGCGGAATGTTCTTATCCCATATGCACTTGAACCATACAAAATTATTCTTTTTATTTTAGGAAAATATTTGCTCTGCATAATACCTTCTTTTATAATATTAATCTTATTTTTCAGTTCGTATCCTTTTTTCAGGACATCTAATGAATAAGAGGAAAGCATCTGAATCGCTAAAAATTTCTTCTTTATATCTCTTGATAACCTTGTTCTTTCAGATGGCGTTAATCTTATGCCCATTAATTGTTTTTCTATAATTTCTAGCTCTCGCTCTCCAAATATCCTTCTCATTTCAGGTTTTTTTATGACATTTATTAATTCCATTTTCATCAACAACATAATATTTATTATCACTATGCTGATAATAGTTATCATAATGATGATATATTTAAATCTTTCTCTTCGCGTAAATCTTTAGAAATTAACTCTCACTTGAGTCATAACTCCATATCCCTTAGACATATTTTTTGCAGATGAGTCATAATCTCCGATAACTTCCAAATGTCCCCATTTCTTTCCGCTCTTAAACTTAGGAGTAAATCTTATAACTCCTCTAGGTCCGTATGAATAATTTCCAAGAGTATTCATACTTCCATTAATTCCCCCAGCTAATCTAATTTCTAACATCTTGTTATCAAATACCCTTCCTCCAGCAATTAATCCTCCAGAAATACTATCTTGCCCTTTTACTCCTAAACTATTTTCACCAGCAAAAGTATATTGTGCAGTTAAGTCAATTTCCATTTTCTTTTTAGCATCTGGAAACCAAGTAAGAAACATTCCAGCAAAAGTATCTGTTCTATCTCCAGTAAGAGAAGGTTTTCCTTTCTCCATATCTCCAGTAGGCAAAATTGCTCCTCCCTGTGTTAAAACATGTAATGAGCCATTTCCAATATTGAATGAACCTCTAGGTCCAGCACCAAACATTAAATCCCCGAATCCAGAATCTTGAGACTTTCCATTATCAACAGATTTATATGCCGGCACATTACAAAAAGCCCAAACTCCTGCTTCTCCCATATCACCTTTAATCATAGTATTCCAATATTTAAGCACATCATTCTGTGTCACAGTTCTAGTCACATTTCCCTTTGCATCTTCTTTCTCATTATATCCTGCTTTTATATCCATCTGCCATTCCGTAGGTCCTCTTGTTCCAATTACAATATCATTTGCCTTAGCAATTTGAGAGGTTGTTAAAGCACCAGCTAACATTCCTGCCAGTGTAAGTTTCCCAATTTTGTTTTTCATTAAAGTGCCCGTCAAGGTCAGTTCTTAAACATTTATGGTAATGTAATACTACCATCAAACACAATGCTTATAAGAGCAGGTAACTTGGATATATTATGGATTTAGAAGTTCTTAGGAAGATAGGTTTATCAGACGGAGAAGTAAAAGTGTACAAAGCATTGTTAGAATTAGGAGCAACTTCAATTAATCATATACATGAAAAAGTAGGGATAGACCGAAGAAACATATATGATATATTAAACAAATTAATAGAACGTGGTTTAGCTTCCTATTTTGACGAAAACAAAAAGAGGATATTTAGAGTTTCTAACCCTGACAAATTAATAAGTTATATAGAAGAAAAAAAGTCTGGCTTAGATGAAGTAAAAAAAGATATCAATAAAATTCTTCCTGATGTTAAGCAGGCATTTAATTCAAAGAAAGAAGAATTAAAAGCAGAAGTTTTCAGAGGGATAGAAGGAATAAAAGCAGTTTGGGAAGATTCATTAAATTACAAAGAAACCTTCTGGATTGGTTCCGGGAGATATATTCCAAAAGGTTATCCAAACTTCTTTATTCCTTGGAACAAAAGAAGAATAGAAAAAAAAGTCAAATGGTATAATCTAATGAGATATGAATTAAGAAAAGAAACAAAGCAGGATACATTAGAAGAACTAAAATTTCTCCCTCCCGAGTTTTCAGGAACTCCTACAGTCATATGCATATTTGGAAATAAGGTAGTTAACTTCATTTTAGGTGGAGAATTATTCGCCTTCGTTATAGAATCCAAAGAACTAGCGGAAAACTACAAAGCATATCACAAATATCTCTGGAATAATGTTGCTAGGAAGTAAACTTATTTTCTTCTTCTAGGCTTGCTTTTTCCTTGTGCAATAGCTTCAGCATAAGAGTCTCTAACGCTTGAAGAGACAGCATACTTCATGCTTCTTGTTGAATTAGATTCAGGTAACTTTATTTCAAGACCATTTTTAAATTCAGTAAGAGTTTCCATTCTTGTTCTATCATCAATTCTCCACTGTGATGCATTCACTTGTTGGAATGGTTTTTGTGGGCCATAATCTCCACGAAATACCTCTTTTTGTCTTCCGCCTTTGATATTTCTAACTGCATAGAAAGGCAAACCAGTTTCATGGTCTATAACAATATTAACTGCATAAATTCCATTTTCAAATCTTCTTGCAGGTTGTCCTAATTCTAAGCAAGAGCCATTCCATTGATATCCATTCTGCCATAATTCTCTTACAAGTGCATCAGTTATTTTATGTTGTGCGTCAAGTAATTCTTTATCTATTTTTCTTGTTATGTTTCTTTTTTGAGTTAGAATTTCAAATCCTGCTCTTCCGCTTGTAACATCGCCTTGCAAGGAAAGAGGCATTATTGCCGAACCTATAGGAGAAGTAAGTAACTTTCTATCTATCTCATATAGACTTTCCCCCAAAACTTCATGAGCTATAAGAATATCTATAATGAGGTTTTGTAAAAATGGATCCGAAACAAAGTTCCATGTTAATGACCTATGAGCATCATGAGGATCTTTAACTCTCATAGGTTTTTTAGCAGGATGCAAAGTTCTTACATCTTCCTGTAATCTGCTTTCAGTTTCTGCAGCTTTAATATGCAAACAGTTTCTTCTTATGATTATATTTTTCCCCCCCTTTGTCTCCATCCATCTACTGTCTGGACAGCCACAATGAGAATCTGCATATCTATTCCCTCCTTGAGAGCCAAGAACTGCACCCTTCAAATTAACAGAATGGCTTCCTTCTTTCTGACTTTTAACCTCGGCAGTTAATAATTCTCCTCTTAATACTAAACTATCTACTGCTTCTTTTCCTGAGCAATCAAATAAGTTATAACTTCCATGATTTGCTTTTATTCTTTCTCTCAGGGTTTCAACCAATCCTTCAGGAGATGATTCTAAAAGCTTTTTTCTTGCTCGGAGGGGAATCTGAAACAAAGGAGCATATCCAAATTTGCCTTCTAATTCTGCAGGTTTTCTTTTTTGCCATCTTTCAAGCATATCTCTCAAACCACCTTTTCTATCAGGAGAAGTAACCATAAAATAAGCAATAGCAGCTACACTAGGATTATCAAATATTCTTACTCCATCCCTTTGAAAAGAAAGCCCATAATATCTAGGCATCATTTCTTCAGTTTCTGCTACGGTTGTTTCTCTACTCATATTTTCCTTCATATTCATCATTATTTAAATCTTTCCAAAGAGACGTTCCTTTAAAGTAGTTACATATAGAAAGGTTTTTAATGTGTAATAAAGGAGATATTTCATGGATATTAAGCAAGAAATTAGAAATTTAACAAGAGAAGAAGCTCTGCAGTTGCTTCCTCAAGCCAAGCAGATATTAAAAGGAAAATTAGAAGCAATTTATCGAAAAGCAGTTGAAGAGATAAAATAAAGCTCGAAGTTTTCGCAAGCGAAAACTTTATAAATCCAGTATATACATATCAGTATATACATAAAGTATACTAATTAATTAACATGGATGAAGACGACTTTTTCAGCAACAACGACCAATTTGAAGACATAGTTGCATCTTTCTTTAACCGTTCAGGAACAAGAAAGAAAGGCAGAAGTCAAAGGCAAGAGGAAGATGAGTCAGAACTTGGGTTCATAGAAGCTCCAGATAAAGTGTTTATAATACTTGAAATTCCAGGATATACTCAAAAAGAAATAGCCCTTGCAGTAAAAAGCAACGAACTTTACATAAAAGCCAAAAAATCAACTCTTTCAAATATAAAAGAATATCTTGCACCCAAATTTGAGCAGGAATTAAATATAATAAGAACAATTCCAAATTCGGCAAACACAAAAAAGATGAATTATACTTATAAAAACGGTATTTTGGAGGTCGCATTCGAGAAAAAATGAATGAAATAAAATTAGAAGTTGCAGAAGCACTACAAGAAGATATTGATAAGGGCTTAGCAAGAGTTTCAAGCAAATTAATGAAAGAGTTAAAGCTCTCTTCAGGAGACTTAGTTCAATTAAAAGCAAAATCAAATTTAATGGTAAGATTAATACGTGGTCTTCCAAGTGATGAGCATAGAGAGATAATAAGACTTGATGGAACAACAAGAGCAAATCTTTCAACATCAATAGGAGAGACAATAGAATTATTTTCAGTAAAAGTAGAACCTTTAGACTCTCTAACTCTTTTTCCAGTTCAAGAAGTAAGGTTTTCAAATGACCCTACAGAATACTTCCACACAAGATTGCTTGACAAACCAATGTCTCATGGTCAGAAAGTAGTTATAGACGTTTTTGGAACAAGGCTTGTATACGTAGCTTCTAAAATGTCCCCAAAGAATGGAGGCATAGTAAACACAAATACTAAAATAACAGTTTCAGATGACGTTCATGCAGTCGACAGCAGAGCAACAAATGTTTCTTATGAAGATATTGGGGGTTTGAAGAATGAAGTAGAATTGATAAGGGAAATGGTAGAACTTCCAATGAAACACCCAGAGGTTTTTCAAAAGTTGGGAGTAGGTGCTCCAAAAGGGGTTCTTCTTACAGGCCCCCCAGGAACAGGAAAAACATTATTAGCAAAAGCAGTAGCAAATGAAACAGAAGCAAATTTCTATTCAATAGCGGGTCCAGAAATAATGAGCAAATATTATGGAGAATCAGAAAAACATATAAGAGAAGTATTTGAAAAGGCAGAGAAAAATGCTCCAAGTATAATTTTCATAGATGAAATAGATTCAATAGCGCCAAAGAGAGGAGAAAGTACAGACAATACAGAAAAAAGAATTGTTGCACAACTTCTTACTATAATGGATGGATTAAAATCTCGAGGGCAGGTGGTAGTTATGGCTGCAACAAATCGCCCAGATGACATTGATGAAGCGTTAAGAAGACCAGGCAGATTTGATAGAGAATTAAAGATAAATGCACCAGATGAATCTGGAAGAAAAGAGATTCTTAAGATACACACAAGAGGAATGCCTTTAGACAAAGATGTTAATTTTGATGAAATAGCATACAAGACAATAGGTTTTACAGGAGCAGACATAGAAGTTTTAACCAAGGAGGCAGCACTTAAAGCATTAAGACCACATTTAGCAGAACTAAGAAATACTAAAGGAAAAATGCCCCTCGATAAATTAAATAAAATTTATATCACAGGTTTGCATTTCAATGAAGCTTTGAAAGCAGTTGAACCTTCCGCAATGAGAGAAGTTTTGATAAACAGACCCCATACAAAGTGGGCAGATGTTGGAGGATTAGATTTTGCAAAAGAAAAGCTAAGAGAATTAATAGAATTGCCTTTGATAAAACCAGAATTATTTGTAGAAGCAGGAATAACTCCCAGCAAAGGAATAATATTATCAGGCCCCCCAGGAACAGGAAAAACATTATTAGCTAAAGCCATTGCAAACGAAGCGAATGCAAACTTTATATCAATAAAGGGCCCTGAATTAGTAAGCAAATGGGTGGGAGAGTCAGAAAAACATCTAAGGGAAATATTCAAAAAAGCAAGACAAGTAGCGCCTTGTATAATTTTCTTTGATGAATTTGACAGCATTGCAAAAGTTCGTGGCTCTGGTTTTAATGATTCAACAGAAAAAATGGTAAATCAATTATTAACGGAAATGGATGGAGTAGAAGACTTAGAAAAGGTAATGATTGTAGCTGCAACAAACAGAATAGATTTAATAGACCCTGCACTTCTAAGACCAGGGAGATTCGATGCAATAGTAGAATTATCGGTTCCAGATAAAGAGACAAGAAAAAAGATTTTTGAAGTGCATACAAAGGCAATGCCCTTGGAGAAAGATATTAATCTTGAAGATTATGCAGAAAAAACAAATAATTTTACGGGAGCAGACATATCGGCAATAGCAAGAGAAGCCGGCTTAATTGCTATAAAGAAAGTTTATAGGGAAAAAGGAAAAGTGGTAAAGATAACCAAAGAAGATTTTGATAAAGCATTAGAAAACGTATCAAAATCAACTGGAAAGAAATTATCTGTTAAAGACGATAAGAAACACGAATTAAAGAAGGAAAAATAAAAATTATTTTCAAATTTATCAATTATTCATAAATGGCTATTTACAGAAAATTACAAACTTACTAACTGCACTTTCTCGTCACCCTTCACAGCACCGAAACTTGTTGCTCCACAATACTTTACACCTGCTTCATCACATGCTTTTATTGTAGCGCCTGTCGCCTGCCCATCAATTATAACTGCAAAAGCGGGCTTTCTTGAGCTTAAAATATTTTTAGTTACTTCCCTATTAGAAACCTTCTTTATTACATCAAAATTATTATCTACTAAAACTGCGTTCTTGCTATCTTTTATTTTTTCATATGCTTCTTTTACAGCTTTTTTTGCATCTCCGCTGTAGTCTCCAGAATCTGTCCTGCTGGATACTTCTTCTCTAACTTCTCTTCTTTCATAATTATTATATCTGTCATTTCCGTTTCCATTTCTTAAATTCCATTTTACATATTCTTCAGTTATTACTTTTCTTCTCAATGCAATCAATATTTCCTTTCCAACAAGTTCTTCAACTTCTTTCCCATCTGGAGCAACTGCAACATATTTAATTTTAGCATTATTTATCACATTTTGCGCTATGAGTTTTCCCCCCCTATCGCCATCAATAAACAATGTCAATTCTTTTATCTCTCCAAGTTTTGTAATTTCTCTTGGTAATTTAGTTCCATTCATCCCTATAACATTATTTACTCTGTTTTTCAATAAATTGACAACATCTGCTCTTCCCTCAACAACAATTATTTCATTGCCAGACAAATCTCCTGCAGGAAGCTTTTCTTCACCATATTCTTGTATTCTAGCAGCTCTTGATTCTTCTGTTATTGATCTGCTCAATTCTCCAAATTGTGAACCTGAATCAATGCCTTCAAGAAGCTTTCTAGCCCTATCAACAATAAAATCTCTCTTGCTTCCCCTCACATCTTCTATTTTATTTATCTCAATTCTTGCTTCTGTAGGCCCTATTCTATCTATTGTTTCTAATGCCGCGGCAACCATGGCTGTCTCTGACTTATCTAATGCGCTTGGTAACTTAATTTCTCCAACACTTTTTCCATCCACTATCTCCAACTCTACTTCTATTCTCCCTATCTTCCCTTCTTTCTGTAATTCCCTCATTTCCATATCATTGCCAAGTAATCCTTCTGTCTGTCCGAATATAGCTCCGATTACATCAGGCTTTTCTAAAGGTCCTTCCGCTCTAAATGAGGCATGAACCATATACTTTATTGATACTGGGCTTACTTTTGCCATTTTTATTTTTTCTATAGAAAGAAATAGTCCAATCCAACCTGCAATGCCCAACACGGGCGCGAGTATGAAAGTGAAATAATCTTATGAATATCTCTTCCTATAGTGAGCAGAACGATTGTAGCTTTTTAAACCTTTTTATCAGAAAAACCTTTAGAATGAGACACCGAAAACAAGGCTTTTCAGGATATATAAATCTTATTGCTATTTTTTTACCGACGGAAATCTTTATAAACTCTTTATAGTTCCCAAGAAAAAGATACCATGGCGCAAAAAGAGGTGCTGAAAGAGGAGTCTTTCAAGGAAAATGAAGAGCTACAAGACCAGTTAGAAGATGCAGATGCTCTCTTCGACGGCTTAGAGTCAATGTCAGAATAACTTTTTCTTTTATTTTTTATTTTTTTAAAATAGAATAGTCTTAGAAAGTGCAATTAAAGATTTACATTCCCCTCTTCAAATTATAGAACTCCCTTATCTTTCCAAGCTTTTCATAAAGGCCTATAAGCTTTTTCTTAATATCCTCTTTTTCTCCTGCATCTAAATCAATAGAGAGAAGTCTTTCATAAGCCTCGACTGCTTGTCTTCTTTTATCCCTAGTAAGGCATTCATCAGCATATTTTTTGTACATATTTTTTCTTGATAAATCTAAGTTTCTCTTTTCGCTCACTCCAGCAATAATCAATGCTTTCTTAAATGAAGTATCTGCTTCATCAAAATTATTTCCCTTAACGAAAAGCTCAGCAGACTTTACTAACTCCTGCTTCTTTCCCATTTCTGTAGGGTTTATATCAGAAGCATGCCTCAATAATTTACCAGCTTCAAGAAACATTCCTCTCTTTTCATATATCCCAGATAAAGTTAGTAGGACAAATCTTCTTGTATCAAAATCAAGAGTTTGCCTTAAGCACTGTTGCAGATAATCCATTTTTACATAATCTCCAACAGTCTTCAATTTCTCTTCAACATCTCTCCTGTTCGGTCCCTCTTTTTTATAATCCATCCCCTAATTCATTGCATTGAGTTTATAAGGATTATTATAGTGAAATGTTAATTATTATTTATTAATTCAACATATTTTGCAGGGTTTTCCATATACGCATGATAAACTGCTCGGGCACCATTTTTTTGAGCCCATTTTATTGCTAAGTGCAAATCTTTGTAATTTCCTTTGCCCACATTTTTACTCCCGTAATATATCCTATTTATAACTTCTTTTGCTTTTTCAGGCGAAAATCCATATCTTTTTTTCAAAATATCTATTCCAAGTAAATAGGACATTGACTCGGAAAAAGACTCCCTAGCAACAGATGCATTTTCTTCACCTGCTTTTTCAGCATGTTCAATACTTTTTGCAACAGCATTGATAGGGATAATTTCAGAGAAGGGGGTCGTAACCAGAGATTCTCCTGCACAAACTACTATAAACCTTCTTCCGTATGTGCTCCCCACACCCATTCCGCCAGATAGGTGTACTGTTCTACCCATCATAATATATCTTGAAGGATTGTTTTCTCCGTTTACCTTCATTCTTTGAACTCTAAAATAACTTTCAGCAATGAAACCTCGGTTTGCATACGCTTCTTCAAAATTATCTCCCTTTTTTACGGGAGTCCAGTTTATATTTACTGGCTCAAATTCAGGAACTTCTTCTAAAAGAAATTCTTCAGCAGATTTGCAGTGATTAAGACATACAGATATTAATCTTTTTTCTAATGGAATCCCATAAATCTGCAAACTTGGAACAACTTTATATTTATCTCTTGCATCAAATTTCCACTTTCTAAGAGCTTGCTGTATTGCTGACTTAGAATCCTTTTCTAATCCTGCCCATTCTTCCATGCCTGGCAAGATGTCTTTTCTTTCACCAAGAGGAACATATAACCTTACAACATCATCATATCCAACTTTTTCCAGGCTTTCTTTTATATTAACAAAGCTTAAGGGTTGTTCCGCCCTATTTTGATAAATTTCTAATCCTGCCCATGAAAGTGCACACAAACCACCAGCCAAACCAAAACCTCTTCTCAAAAATTTTCTTCTAGTTACATTGGTGCCTTGCTTAACTTTCTGAGCTCTTCTGTGTTTATTCATAAAAAATCTGGAAGTTGTGCTTATTTAAGCTTATCTCAAATTCAAAACAGGGTCGAATATAGAACTCAAAGTATTAGCAATCATATCAAAGAAAAGCTTCAAATAAGTTATGTGATTAAATATGTTATTCATTTCAGAGAAAATCTCCCTTGAATTTGTTTTATTTTAAGTTTAGAATATCAGAAATTAAACTGTTTTGGCTTTCAATTCTATGCAAACGCCTGCAGCAACTGTTGCTCCAGCATCTCTGATTGCAAATCTTGCCATGTGTGGATTTGTAGCTTGTGTTTCAAGTACAAGGTTTCCAATTGGCTTGATTCTTACTCTCGCAACATCTCCGTTCTTCAAGAAATCCGGATTTTTTGTAGTTACTCCAGAAGGCTCTGTCTTTTCTATTAGTTCTATGAATTGGCATGGAACTTGTGCAGTATGAACATGGAATACTGGCGTATAGCCTTTAGCAATGACTGTAGGATGTGATATGACTGCAATCTGTGCTACGAATTCTTCAGCGATTGTCGCAGGTTTGGTAGCATCGCATACAACATCTCCTCTCGCAACATCTTTCTTTCCAACTCCCCTTATGTTTATTCCAACATTGTCTCCAGCTTCTGCTTGAGGTAACTGTTCATGGTGCATTTCTATTGTTCTTACTTCTCCGGCAATTCCTTTTCCAGACCTTCCAGGAAGAATTATAACTTTGTGCCCAATCTTCATTATTCCAGTTTCAATTTTTCCTACCGGAACTGTTCCTATTCCTGTAATCTCATAAACATCCTGTAATGGCATTCTTAATGGTAAGTTTGTTGGCTTGTCTGGATCTTTGAATAAATCAAGTTGTTCAAATATAGTAGGTCCTTTATACCAAGGCATATTTGAAGATTTCTTGAAAACGTTATCCCCCTTGAATCCAGATATCGCAAGGAATGTCATTGTATCTGTTTTGTATCCTGCTTGTTTCAAAACTGCAGAAACTTCAGCTTTGATTTTATTAAAAACATCTTCTTTGTAATCAACAGCATCCATTTTATTAATAGCAACAGCAACCTCTCCAACACCCATAGTTCTCAAAAGCCATACATGCTCCTTTGTCTGTGGCTGGACTCCATCTTTAGCAGATAATGTCAAGAATGCGGCGTCTGCTTGTGATGCTCCAGTAATCATGTTTTTAACGAAGTCTTTGTGCCCAGGTGCATCAATTATGGTAACTTCTCTCTTGTTTGTTACAATCTTCTGATAAGATAAGTCAATAGTAACTCCCCTTTCTCTCTCTTCTTTAAATCTATCCATAACGAAAGCGAATTCAAAACCTGCCTTTCCATGCTTTTGAGCTTCAGCTTTCAATTTATCCAGTTCAGTTTCAGGAACTGCTCCAGAATCATACATCAATCTACCTATTGTAGTTGATTTTCCATGGTCAACATGCCCTACAAACACTACATTGATTACTGGTTTTTGTTTTACCATTATATTTCTACCAAGTATTATTTTCTAATTTTGTGGGTATTTAAATCTTTTGTTCATTTGAACAAAATGATTTTGGAAATTTTAAATTTACAATACTTTTTGCTTTACTTTGTAAAGAAACCTTGCTTTGTTAAACCCTCAAGATTTTTTCAAATCTTGATGGCCATCAAGAACTTTGTTCTTGAGGTTTACCAAAGTTTATTTAAAACTTTCGTTCAAATAAAAAATAATTCATTGTGTTTCAATCAAACAATGTTTAAAAACACACAATTCCGATAAAACTAATGAACGATTCAACGCCTATTTATGAATTAGCCAATAGAGGGGGAGTTGATTTCGAATCTGTTCTAGAATTAAGTATTGCTACGCAGGAAGCAGGAGTATCAGATTTGCAATCTTTAAGATCATCTGCTTCAGAATTAAAACAAAAACTTCTTTTATCTTCTGGTGCCTCAAAGTTGTTCGATGAAATAGTCGCAGGAAAATATTCTGCAACAGAGACTCGCGCCTCTTTAAAAAAAGAAACCTCTCCAGAAGTAAATAATCAAGAGCAAACAAAAACAATCGAAGATAAACTCCAAGCTAAAAACTCTCCAACAACTTCCACAGCTCAATCTCAGCCACCTGAGCAAGAGCCAAAGAAATCTGAACTCTCTGTGACAGAGAAGAAACTTGCGCTTGGATGGAAAAAGATGAATTTAGCAAAATTACCTGCAGTCGCAGTTTTAGGACATATAGAAAATATGGGCAAAAAAATGCAAATTCATGCTTATATTGTCAGAAACAATGTTAAAACTCTGCAAGATTTAGAAAACACGCCTTATCATAATTTCACCTCATTCAGATTAGAAAGAGATAGATGTGTAAGTACTTTTGCGGTGGCTTCAATGAGAGAAGCAATAGCAGATAATTTTTGGGTAGATCCTAAAAAAGAAAATATGTTAAGAAATCAAGCAGACGCAATTCCAAATAATTCATATCCAGTTTCAGACTTAATAGCCCATATTGCAGAAGAAAGTGAAGGAGTCGCAGCATATGTTAGAAGTTATGTAGGAGAAAGAAAAATAAGGACAGTAGATGGGTTGTCCTCTTTATCAGATTCTGTTTTACGAGGGGGAGGTTTTAAAGAAAAATCTCTTAGTCTTGTAAGAGATATTATCGCAGAAAGATATCCCTCTCTGATAAATAGAGAATCTCAAAGCGTTCCAGATGAGAGATCAGAAAAAAAAGAGGATACTTCTCCAAAAGTTGTAAGAGGTTATTCATGCGAGGTAGATGGATGTAGATTAACTGTAAATGGTCAAAGAATAATTGCACAGCCAAATTATAGAATAGGGGTTTTAACTGTAACAGAAATGACAAAAAAATTAGAGAGAATGTTTAGCCTCCATTCTCAAGGAAAGGATCCAGAAGAAATAAAAAGAGATCCTAGTATAGGATTTAGCGTAGAAACTATAAATGATTATTTAGCTAAAGCAAGAGTTATTCCAGAACAGAAAATTCCTGTTCAAGTCTTAAAAGAGCCACTAAGAAATTATCAATTTAGGAGAGATGGATGTAGATTAACTGTAAATGGTCAAGAGATAAAATTAGTGCGTGGGAAAGGAGGTAATAAAGATACTTTGGCTAAAAATCTAGAGAGAATTTTTCATATGCATTCCATTGAAGGAAAGAATCCTGATGAAATTTACAGAGACCCAGGAGTTAAGCTAGTTTTACCAACAATTATGAAATATTTAAGAATAGCCAAAGTTATACCGCAAGCAGTTACAGATAAAGAGAAGCTACTCCCAAGTGAAGTTTATTTAGAATCAAGAGTAGTGTATGATGCGGATTTGAATGCAACTGTCCATCCTGCACCTCCAAGAAACCCTTTAGAATTTCAGCCTACATTGGAAAATTTATTAAAATAAAATGCAAAAATCAAGATTTAATATTTTAAACTATATTCCAGAAGATGGAGCAGAGTTTGTATTAAATAAAGCAGAAGAAATAAAAAGATATGCAAGGGGCGTAGAGGACAGATTAAAATTAGTTTCAAAATTATTTTTAAGAAGAAGGTTTGGGTGTGCGGAGGCAATTGTTCAAGGAGAGTTTCCCAGACTGCCTAAAAGAGTATTTCATGGACAGCAAAGATTCTGCGAAGAAGAAGCCGTCAAGGATTTTCTTCTTCTTTCTGCATTGGGAATTCCAAGACTTTATGCATCATGCGAAAATTTCAAAAATCTTGGTTTAGGTCATGCATTAGTTTTGGTTCCTTCAAAAAGCCATTTCATCATGCCATATTATGGAGATTTAATGAATGTTAAAATGGAAGGAGATAGATTATATGATTTGGATACTAGAACATGTGTAGCATCTGGCTTAGATATAAAACCTGATGAACAAGTTTTGGCATTATTAAGACAAAACAAAAGAAAAGTTTTAGGCAGAGCCACAAGCCCTCAATTGCTTGATAGAGTAAGAACAAATAGGGGAAACATAGAAGCAAGAATGTTTTACTCTCCAGATGAACTGAGAATTGAATATATAGTAACTGATGTAACCACAAATTCTCCTTTTTATTATGACCAAAGATTAAAAAAATCGGGCAATACTTTCTTAGCTTTAGAAGAATGCGGACTTGCACTAAACAGGGCAGGATTTTCGTGTAACAAGATACCTTTGTTTACTTCTCCTCCATTAAAGAGCTTAACAAAACAAGCAACTCAATCAATTAAAGATTCAGAGACAAGAAACTTAACTCTTGGAGTTATGTATAACATAATGCTTGAAAGTTGTGGAGATGACTTTTTATCCACCGCAAGTGAGCGCTGGGAACTTGTTGCAGATTTAGAGAGTAAATCAAAAAGCCAAGATAAAGCAACAGCAGATGAAGCAAGAGCAACACTAGATTATAATACTCTGCTTAGAAGAGTAAACGGACCTGTTGCTTCAGCAACTTATCTTGACTCTCTAATAGTAAGAATGGAAACTTTCAGAAGAGATGGCTTAAATCTTGGACAGGCATTCAGAAGAATTTCCGCACTTCCATTTCCAGCAGGATTGTTTTCAGAATTTTGTAGAATAAATATTAAGAGTTTAAAAGATAATTATTTTAACAATTATCTTAACGCAGAATTAAAGCTTACAGAGGAATTCACTTCTTCAAATCCAAGAAAACTGCCTAAATTAATGTTAGATTTAGTCTTAATTTGTTACTCAAGTTAAACACAATTTCGCGAAAAAAGTTTAAATACATCCCATGCTAAAAATTTAAATGTCCCAGCAACCTTTAGAAGTTTTGGTAGTAAATAGAACAGTCGGAGAGGATCTCCTAGAAACAGTAAGCAATAATGTTTGTGACGGTCCATTGCATGCAGTAGCAGAACTTGTTGCTAATTCTTGGGATGCCGATGCACATTTAGTTGAGATAGAAATAGACAAGCCGGGAAATAGAATTTTGATAAAAGATGATGGTTCAGGAATGGACAGAGCAGGGATTGATGCATTTTACAGAACTGGAGATAGCCCAAAGAAAGTTGAAAAAACTTCCCCCAGTGGAAGACCAAGATTGGGCAGATATGGAATTGCCGCCTTTGCAACAAAAGCTCTAGCTAACGTCTGTGAATTAACTACAATAAGAGATAGAAGTAGATTCCATTGCAGAGAAGAATTTGGAGAATCACAATTAATAGGAAAGTCATTAGAAGTTTCCGTTTTCAAAGCTCCAGAAAGAGAACACGGAACGGAGATTTTACTTACTAATTTAAAAGTTGCAGATTATGCAGAATTTAATCAATTTGAATTAAGAAGTTATCTTGCTTCCCATTTTCATCAGATAAGAGCAGAAAATAATTTTGTTGTTATTGTAAACGGAGAGTCGGTAAAATCAAGAGTAATAGAAGGAGCAGTCAGATTTTCAGTTGATACAGCGGGCGAACACACTGGACCAATTAAAGGCACGATATATTTGACAGGAAGAAGAACAAAGGATGCAGGAGTGCATATTAGGGTAGATGGTAGAGAAATAGGAGACTCAAAGAGGCTTATTAATTTAGAATATATAAAGCGTTCAACCGCAGGAAGAGTCATTGTAGAAGTTCAAGCAGACGATATGCGCCAGTACATTACCTCAAGAAGAGACGGGTTTATTCCTGGAAAAGCGCTGGACGAATTAAAAAGATTAATCAGAAAAGAATTAATAGAAGTCAATAGGTATGCTGTCCAAGGTGCGACAGCGACTAAATCAAGGCACTTGAGAGGAAAGAGAGATAAGGTTCTTACAAATGTAAAAGCTCACTTTAAGTCTAGGCAAGTCCCAGAAATTGCAGAAGTGTCTTTAATATTTGAATCAGAAAATAAACAAGAAGTTCCATCGCATCTTCCAGCACTTTATGATGAAAAGTCAAGAAGAGTAGTATTAAATCCAAATTATGCAACCTTAGATACTGATAAAGCTCAAAATGAACTTTCTTTAAAGCTTGGAGTAGTTGATGCTGTTGCAACCGCCATTGCAGAATTTAGAACAAGGGGTTCAGGTTTAGGGCAATTAGAAAGATTCCTAAAACATAAAGCTTTGCTATTAGCACAAGTCGCACCAAGACATAAAAAAGAAGAAAAAGGAAGCGAAATATTTTCAAATGCACATTACGAACTTAAGACTCTTGCCAGTTTATCAGGCCACTCAATCCCCCATCTTAGACACGCTGTAAGCGGAGGATTGCTTTCAGTTACCCAAAGCGGAGAAGTTATGGGCATAGCCTTTAAGGAAATGATCAGAAGGGTTGGTGGTTTAATCACTCTTTATCAATTAATAGAAGAAAACGTACCCATGAAAGATCAAGCAGAGCAATTAAGACACGGGCAAAGATTCACAAAAGTATTATCTTTAATGGGTGATGAAACAGTTACTCCATTCTTTCATAATCTTACTACTAATGGTAGTCCCTGCTATTTTGCAGAACCATCATGCGCTAAAGAATTAGCAGATTTAATGGCAGGCACAGACCTTAGAAAAATAAGAGATTCAGAATTGCCAGGTATAATGAAGGCCCATAAAGAGCAGTATTTTAGTCTTGGAGATATGGCAGAAAGACTTAAGATGCTTAAAGGAGACGTTGCGGGCGTATTAAATTATGTAGAATCAAAAGGCCTAAAAATTGATCAGAGAGAAAGAGGAAGAGGAATTCAGATAAATTACGCAGATTTCATATCTGCTTTACAGCATAAAAGAAAAGCAGAGTTTTAATCTTTACAACAATAATTCTTATAAACGCATTTAATACAGGTTTTTTATGAATAGAGAATTAAAGTTACCCTTTGATACTTATGATTTGCCTCCCGCAATAGTAGAAGAACAAGCGACTTATTTAGATTATTTAAGCGAAGCAGAACAATCCCGTTTGCGAGAAGAAGTAGATAAATATGCAGATGAACACGCACACGAACATAATTGTGATGCAGATTTAATTGATTTACCTTGGGAAGGAAATAGATTGGAATATTTATCTCTCGCAAGAGTTTATTCTGAACCAGATGCGGAAGGAAGAAAACAATTTAAATCAGGTATTGGATAAGTGCATATTCCAATTCTCTCAGCATTTTCGATTTCTTCATCTTGAGCAAGCCATTCAACTTCAAGACGATGTGTTTTATGAATATGTTCTGCAAAAAGAGTAGAATGTCTATTGTCTATTAAATCATATCTTAATATTTGCATCTCTTTTGTCATGTGGAACTATGTCCATTAAATTGTGCTTTTAAATCTTATGCAGTTAAAAATTAGAATTTTTATTATATTTTGATTTTTTTGAATATTGTTTTTAAATCTTTGTCTAAATTCAGGAATGAAGAAGATTTATATATAATAAAATATAAAATACTATATGGCTGAATACAATTTAATAATAGAAAAAGACGAAGAAGGATGGTTTGTAGGTAGCATACCTGAATTGCCGGGTTGTTATACGCAAGCAAAAACAATACCTCAATTATTGGAAAGAATAAAGGAAGCAATAGAAGTTTATTTAGAAGGAGAGAAAAATATTCCCTTGATAAAGTTCATAGGTATTAGAAAAATAGAGGCGTAATGGCGAAATTACCAAAAGTTTCTGGTAAAGAATTGTGTAGCATTTTAGAAAAGATTGGTTTTATAAAAATCTACGGAAAGGGAAGTCATGTAAAATTTAAGCATCCAGATGGAAGAAGGACAGTAGTACCTATACATGGAAATGAAGACATTGGTCCAGGACTTCTTCTGGCTATATTAAGGCAAATTGGATTATCAAGAGAAGAATTTGAGAAGTTGTTATGATTTAAATCAAATAGAAAGATACGTAAATGTCCATAAATTAGGATTTAAGTCTGTAAAATGGGACAGAATATCTCAAATGTCTTTCTTTAGAAACATGTTAGATTATTATGGAGAGAGCATACCTATTGATTTCTACAACAAAAACAAAGATGACTTTGAAAGGATAATTGATATTCTGATAAAACTGACAAAGTAGTGATATTATATTAACTATACAATAGTAACACAATAGAAAGATTTATAAACGCACATAAATAATAAAGACTATGCAAAATAAAGTAGAAAACCAAAGAATTGAAGGAACAAGTCTGTATATTTTTAACAAGGACGTTAAAACTGGAGATTTTACCTATTCAAGACCTATTAGTATGGATGAAGCAAAAGCAGTTGCAAGTAAAGTAGATGGATTAAACGTTGCAGATAATGGTTCATTGATTTATATGAATACATTAAGGGGAATAAGAGCAAACAGAGAATTAATGGCTCAAACTCAAGGAAATGTTTGGCTTCCAACAATTCAAGAAGGATTTGTATTACATGATGCAAAACTTTTGCCCTCAAACGAATTAATGGATTTTGGAATAGCTCTTTACAACGTAGAAAATCCAGATAAGCAAATTGCAGGAAAATTAATAGAATGTGCAAGACAAAAAGGTTATGCAGTTCCAATATTGGCTTCATTTAAATCATTAGATTTAGAGCAAGGTGGAGAAAGATACGGAGTTACACCTGTTTTTGTTTCTAAAGAAGGATTAATAACAGGACAAGATGCAGTAAAACTTTTAGAGAGATTTAATTTTAGAGGAAATTCAGGCGTTTGCAGGTTGGGCCGCAGCTACGGGGTTTGGGTTGCGGACTGGGACGTTAGCCTTGACGCGGACGGTGTCTGTCGGGTGGGGCGAGTTTCTGCCGTAGGCACCGCGAAAAATTTAATTGAGCTTGCTGAAAACGAAGTAAGAACAAAATATGATTCTAACAATGCAGTCACAAGAAAAGATATTGTTTCTTTGGAAAGCAAGATTGCAACATTACAAAGCCAATTAACACAATCAGAAGCTGACAGACAAAAAAGTGTTGAATCTATAAAACAATTTCTTGCATAATTTTAAAAGCAATTACTTTCTTATAAGAGTCCTAGCCACATAAACAATGGCTGGGCCACACGTCAATTAATAGTGCTTTCTCTTACGAGAAAGCCATAAAATACAGTTGCAAAATATAGTAAGCTATGAAATACCTTTATGGATTGAGCTGAATTATTAAGCTACAGTGGAACTTTGATTAATTGGCTAATTTTAGCGTTTGCAGGTTGAACCGCAACAACGGCAATTGGAATGCGAACTGGAACGATAACCTTGATAACGCGAACGATAACTGTCGAATGGCTCAGCCTGCTAGGAATTTACTATGAAATCATACAACCATCTTTACAATCATATAATTTCATTTGAAAACTTAATTCTTGCTTGGAAAAAAGCAAGAAAGAATAAAACAAAAAAGAATTATGTAATTGAGTTTGAAAAATATTTATTCTATAATTTACTTGCATTACATTACGAACTAAAATATTTATCTTATAGTCCAAAGGCACTAGTAACATTTATTTTAAGAGACCCAAAAACTCGTAAAATAAGTAAGTCAGAATTTAGGGATAGAATTGTTCATCATGCAATTGTTAATATTTTAGAACCTATTTTTAACAAGACATTTATTCATGATTCCTGTGCTAATAGAATAGGAAAAGGCAACCTATTCGCAATAAAAAGATTTTACAAATATATAAGAAAAGTATCAAGAAATGGGCTCGTTGCAAAGAATAAATTTAGAGATAATAATTATGTTTCAGGTTATTGCTTAAAAGCAGATATTAAGCATTATTTCCAAGAAGTTAATCATAATATTTTAATGAATTTAATACAAAGAAAGATAAAAGATAAGAAAGTTTTAAATTTGATAGAAAAGATTAATGCGAACTTTGGAATGCAGAGAGAGAGAGAGAGAGAGAGTAACTTTTGCATTGGGTGAAACGTCAGGGCAAAGCCCTACGCAAGGAATGCCCTTAGGTAATTTAACCTCGCAATTTTTTGCTAATATTTATCTTAATAAATTAGATTATTTTGTCAAACATACTTTGAGAGCAAAATATTATATTAGATATGTTGATGATTTTGTTATTTTGCATAAGTCCAAAGAACAACTAACTATATGGAAAGAACAAATTAATAATTTTCTCATAGATGAATTAAAGCTTGAACTTCATCCAGATAAATCAAAAATAATTCCTATTTCGCATGGAGTTGATTTTGTAGGTTTTAGGAATTTTTATCATTTTAAATTGTTAAGAAAGAGAAATATAAAAAAGATGAAAAGAAGAGTAATAGCTTTCTCAAAAGCAGATTTATCTTATTCAGAAATGATGAATAGTTTTCAAGGTTGGTGTGCTCACTCTAAATGGGCAAATTCATACAAGTTAAGAAAAGAGATTTTAAAGAGTATTCACAAAGCTAAGCAAGAATACAAGAATAATCGAAAATAACTTAGAATAAATAAATTACTGATTCTCCGCCAATCCCTTTCTTTGTCTAATCTTTCTTATAACATCAGGTTGTAAAGTAGGAGGCATCTTTTGGAATTCCTGGTCCATTAATGAACTTATTCCTCTTCCTTCAGTTGCCGAACGTAAGTCATTACTCCATCCAATCATTTCAGCTACTGGAATCTTTGCTTTGATGAAAGTATCATTTCCTTCTTGGTTTACATCTATCAAAATTCCTCTCTTTCCTCCAACTAATGTTGTGACTGCTCCCATAAATTCAACAGGAACTTCAATTAAATGTGTTTGTATAGGCTCTAATAATACTGCTCCGCCTTTCTTCATTGCATCATACATTCCCTGTCTTATTGCAGGATATATCTGTGCAGGTCCTCTGTGCATATGGTCGACGTGTAATTTAGCGTCCCAAAGTACGAACTTAGATTTCATCATTGGTTCTTTTGCTAATGGCCCCCCATCAACAACTAATCTCCATCCATCAAGTATAGATTCAATAACTTCAGGTAATAATACAAGTCCTCTTGTTCTTTCTTCAAATACATTTCCTTTGTAAATTTCTTGATATTGTCTTGCTTCTTCATTGTTTACTCCTAACGCATTAAGCTTCTTCCACATATCTTCAGCTTTCTTTTTTATTCTTCCTTCAGGTAAATCTCCTTTTTCAATAGAAGCATAAATTTCATCTTCTAAAGGTTCCATGCTCAAGATAAATATGTTGTGTCCGTTTGGAGTTCTTGATTCTATTTTCGCAGAATCTTTGGCAATACTTTCTCTGTAAACCACTATCGGAGCTCCCATCTTAACATCCAATCCTTTTTCACTTTTTATTCTTCCTTCAATAATCTCTAAGTGTAACTCTCCCATTCCAGACATTAAGTTTTCTCCAGTTTCCTCATTAATTTCAACTTTAATACTTGGGTCTTCCTTTCCAACTTTTCTTAATACATCAATAAGTTTAGGTAAGTCTGCAGACCTCATAACTTCAATACTCTTAGTAATAACCGGCTGGAAAATATGTTTAATCTCTTCAAATGGAGTTTGTTCATTTTCAGTAATTGTATCTCCAACATCTGTATTCAATCCTACCAAAGCAAGAACGTTTCCAGCAGGAACTTCATCAAGCTGTTCAGGTTTAATTCCATTATATACAAGAACTTGCTGAACTCTATATTTTTACATTAAGAACAAAGGCGATTTTGAAAGGATAATTGATATTCTGATAAAACTGACAAAGTAGTGATATTATATTAACTATACAATAGTAACACAATAGAAAGATTTATAAAGCAAATATTCTAACAAAAACCATGAGCGGAATAGAATATTCA
>JBBSYL010000016.1:0-7779 GCA_038045265.1 Nanobdellota archaeon
AACTTGAAGGAAAACATACTATTTAAGCTTAACTCACGATTATCTTACAATATCTCACTTTCCGAACAAATAAAAAGACAAATAAAAAGGGAATTGCAAAAAGGCACTCCCCTTCATGAAATAGCTAGAAAAAGAAAAACAAGTCTTGGTTCTTTATATCGGAACTTATATTATATGAACTTAGACACCGATAAACTACAATTACCTATAAATTTACCAAAACCCGCTAAATATGAACTGCTTAAGGGATTAATGCATGACATAGATAAAGATATAAGTGATTTAACAAGATATGTTGTCAGAGGTTTAACTTTACAGGGGATTGGAGATAAATCTGGAACTGAAAGAGAATATTCAAGACAAAAAATAGTTGCTCTTGGATTACACAAAATCTGGGAAGAAAGAAGAGAGAGAAAACCTCTAGTAAGTAAACTTCTTCAAGAGCAAAGAACTTCTCTTGTAAATGTCTTACAATCAGATATACAAGAAAGATTATCTAGAATGTCTTGGGCAGAAAAGATGGCCTATGAATATAATTTAAACTCTCGATTAGGTCTTTCAAATAGAGCAATTCCACATGAAAGACTTCTCAAGTTTTTTTCAGATTATGATGAAGCAAGAAAAAAAGGAGAAAAACCAACTTTAGAGCATATGGCTAATGAAGCAGGATTTAGCAGAGGGCAATCTGAATCTACCAGAATATTATCGAGAATGAACTTGTCTTCATTTTCAGATTATGATAAGAGGGGTAGACTTTCTGCAGATAAGATTTCAGCATTAAGAAAAACCGCAAAACTAAGATATCTAACAATAGCAGACATATCTCACTTTTCAGGACTACCGTATATTACTTTAGATAGACATCTAAAAAATAGACCTCTTGCAAAGCTTATTAAACATTTTGCAGGAGAAGGTAGAGAAGGTGTAAAAAGATTAACTTATAAAAGAGCAAGTCAAATATACGAAGCACAAGATTGCAGATTTTCACAAGAAGAAACTGCTGAACTTTGCGACACAAGCGAAGAAGTAGTAAATTATGCCCTTGAAAAAAGAGAATTGCTTGCTCCAAAAATAATTAGAGCAATCCAAACAATACATCCAGATGTTAAAGTAACTGCTCCATACATTAATTTTGATTTATCTCAACATAGGTATAATGTTTCTCCCTCCCTTTAATTATTTTCATCCTCTAAACTCATTACAACAAACCCTTTTTCAGCAACATCAAACTCTTTCCAAAACGGCAATTCCCTAGTTTTTAACATATAACTTATCTTCTTCCTTATCTTTCTTCCAGTATATTCTTTCTTCTCCTCATCCCACTCTTCAAGAATTATCACATCTCCTTCTTTAACATTTTTAAAATCATCATCCAATCTCAAATCAAATTTCTTTCTCCCATCTAATACTGCTTCAAACATTCTCTTCCACGCCTTCTTCTTTATCTCCATATATTGGGCACTACACTCAACTTTAAAAACCTTTCTTAGGTACTACACATCATCAATCAAGAGAACAGCTTTTTCGCCTGTGAAAGAACATGCCTCTCAAGCTCCGCTTTCTTCTTATCTATTTCAGTCGCTTTTTTCCTCATCTCTGCTTGAATTCTTAACTCATATTCGCTGGCAAATTTTTCTTTCATTCTCCTCTTTCTTTCCTTTAATTCATTCGCAAGCCTCTGCTCGTATTCTTTTTTGATTGCGCCCGACCTCCTCTCCAACTCTCTATGCAATTCTTTCTTCGCCCTCTCAAGATTTTCAGCAAGCTTTACATTACTCTGCTGTTTACTGCTTAAAATTCTTTCGCCATATTCACGCTTTATCTTTCCAGCGCTATCCAAATAACTTTTCTTTGCCTTCTCTAAACTAAGCTGAACCCTTAACTGCTCCTTGACAAACTTCCTTTGTAACATACCTTCCTTCTTCTTCAAAACGCCTTTAATCTTATTTATTCCCATTTCATATCTTCTCGCATTTCTATCTGCTTCATTTTCTCTTCTTGCTAAAATAGAAATATGCCTTCCAACTTTTCTTTCTCTACCTCTCAATAAACTCCTCTCTCTCTCCAATGTTCTATTTCTCGCATTCAACTCCCCCTTATCTCTATTAAGTTTTACAATCTGCTCTTTCTCCTTCATATGCTCTTTCTGAAGCTCTGCTTTTCTTTCTACAGTTTCTTTCTTCTTTTTTTCAACAATCTCTCTGCTCCTTTTTTCTTTTCTTTCCAGTTCTTTCTCTAATCTTAAACTTTCAAGCTTAATTCTCCTTTCCTTACCACTCAATTTCCTTCTCTCATTATCGAGCTCTGCACTGGCTTTTTCTCTTTTTTCAATAATCTCTTTTAACATATTTCTTTCTCTTTTATGAAGCTCCTCCTGCTTACTAATCTGCTTAATATGAATTTTCCTTTCTCTCTCAACAAACTTCTTCCTTTTCTCATTCGCTTTTTCAATTCTTCTTCTTGCATCGTTTCTCTTTACATTTATTTGCTTCTGTTCATTCTTCAACTTACTATCAAAATTTATCTTCAGTTTTTCTTCTTTCTGTTTATATTTACTTTCAAGCTTATGCAAAAGCCTTCTCTTCTCTCCAGCTAACCTTTTGACATTTTCATGCACTAATCTTCCAACTATTCCTGCTTTTTCTTCATCAAGTCGCTTATTCAACATAGAATCAAAATTCCTCTTAACTTCTTCCTTTAACTCATTTTTGACCTTTTCTTTGTATCTCTCATGAAACTCCCCAACAAGATGTCTGTACTTTTCTGCAAACACCTCTTCTTTTTCTCTCCTCTCCCTCTTCAGTTGCTCATCCATTGTTAATTCCTTCTCTTTCAGTTTTTCACTCAATTCCCCTTTTATTCCAGCCAGAAAATCATTAAACCTCGTATCTACAACAACTCCTACACCAGAATCAATCTTCATTTCTCCTGAAGAAGTATGCTCCTTAAACGCTCTTCTCAATGAATTCAGTTCACTCTCCAATTTAGGTATATCCTTCAAATTCTCTCTTTCTTCATGCGATAATCCTGCTCTGGCAGAAAGCTTCTTCCTTTTCTCAATCTCATTCTCCAATTCCCCTATTTTTCTTTTCATAGAAGATGAATCTTTCTTCAAACTTTCAGAAATTTCCCTAACTTTTCTATTTTCCCCTCCCTGCTCCTCATGCTTTTCCTTTATCTTCTCCCTTAAAACTCCTATATCTCTCTCAATCTCAGGTATTGCGCCCACATCTTTCAATCTTGCCCTAATAAGTTTAACATCTGATTCAAAACCTTTAACATCAAGCATAGAAAGCTCATGCTTCAAACTCTCAAGCCTTGCAACCTTAACTGCAAAAGCATCAAACTCCTTTTTTATATTTTTTTTCTCCCTTGCCATCTTCTCCTCTTTTTATCTTTAAGTTAACCTCTATTTTTATATCCTTCGTCTTCTCCATATTTTTTCTTCCAGCTATTCAAAATGCCCTTCATCTCGCTATTATTCAATCCTTTCAGTTTATATTCTATTCCAAGAGTATTATATCCTTTCTTCTTCCATTCATTAAGCATCCTTCCCATTTTCTTTCTATCTCCTTTCTTCGCCACACTTTCAGCATCTTTCTTTCTTTCAGCATATTTCCTCTTCAATCTCGCAATCTTTTTCTTCACTTCTGCCTCAATTCCCGGCTTCTTGATATTCTCTTTTTTCAGAAGTGCTTTTCTCTGCTCATAAATAAAATCTTTTCTTCTTCTAAAATCATAATCATTATACTTTCTGATCGCCATTATCATCTTATCCCTTCCACGAATAAGATAGACAAACACTCCTATTATAACCAAAAAGAATATCAGCGCAACAACCAAAAGCAGGATAAATTTTATGTCAAAACCTCCCTCAAATATGTCAAGCCCTTTATCTTCTCCATTTATCTTAAATAACTGGCTTGATACACTAATAGAAGATTTGTATTTCACTATAACAGCAAGCACATAATCTCCTCTTTCTACATTCTTTGGAAAATCAATATTTTTATTAATCGATGTTTGCCTGTCAACTGCAAGATTCTCCGATTGCGAACTAACAGCATTTCCTTTCAAGTCATATACTTCATAATCAATATCGACGCTGTTCACACCCAGCCCCTGGGTTATCCCTCCCCAAGTCAAGTCAAATACCTTTACCTGCGCGACAAGCTGTCCGCCAACATCTATTGTGCTATACTTCGGAGGAATATCCAAATTAGCATCATAAAAAACATCCATCGATTCTATCTCCAAAACCAAAGACACGTAAGAAAAAGATTTATCGTCGCTTATTTTAATTCTTCCTGTATAGACTCCCGGTTTTAACCCTTCAGAGCTGAAGATAACATTAATATTCTTAGTTTCTTCATTATTAAGTACAAAACTTTCTTCACCAAGTCTCACACCTTTAATGCCTTCAACTTCTAGATTAACCTGCTGTCCTATTCCCCTTCCAATGCTCAATGTCTTGTTCATTTCCTTCCCTTCAACAATACTTGCTTTAATCAAGACACTATTAATGCTAAAATCATCTCTTTCTTCACCAGAACCAGTAGAAAGAGGAATATTAAAGAGAATACTGAACATTAAAAAACAAGCTACAACTATAAAAAACTCTCTGCTCTTTTTCATGAATAGATTAATGAATAAACACATTTAAATCTTACCTCTTTCCAAAAATCTTTCTTTTTCTGAAAGATGACCATATAATAGCTCCTGCAGAAGCAACCGCAAGCGTAGCAATAACTATAATCAACTGGACATATCTTGGAAGACCGAATAATCCTTCTCCACCGACCTCAAATTGCGCGCTTGAAGTTGCAAATGCTCCAGGATAAGACAATTCAATTCCAATAATATACTTACCAGGCTCCAACCCCTTAGTTGAAAATTCTTTGACAAAATTCTTCTCTCCAAGAACAAAGAATGTCTCACTATCCTCCAAATGAACATTCCCCGCAAAATCCTTTATTACATATGTAAGATAAACATCAACTTTCTCCTCTGGCCCGACTTGCTTCAAATCTATCTGCGCCTTCAAATTCTCTCCAACATCTATCACTCTTTCTTCATTATTAATTTTTACAGCAGTATCAAATAAGAAGTCATTGCTTCTTACATTAATAACTACTGGCACCTCCAGTTTTACAGTAGAAGACTTAAGCACTATTTTTCCAGTCAACAATCCTTCCCTCACAGGTTTAACTTTCAATTCTATGGCCTTTGACTCTCCAGGTCCAAGACTCAAAACCTTTTCAGTACTCAAAATATTTCCTATACCTTCAACACTAACACTAAGTGCATATCCTTCCTCTCTATTATTTCTTATAACCAATTCTCTTGTTGTAGGAACATCCATTATAGTGCTTATACTTAACTCTTCAGGAATTGCCTCAATTAATTTAATTATTCTCCCAGAGCCCTCTCCAGCGCTACTACTGCTCGCGCTCCCCGCAGAACTTCCTCCTGAACTTCCTCCACTACTACCAGAACCGCTTCCAGAGCTTGGCGCAGTTACTGTAAATGTTCTATTTGAACTTGAATTAGTATTTTTATCTTTATCCATACACTCTACCCTCCATGTTCTTGCGCTCCCAGAAGAACTAAATGTATTCTTAAATTCATTCACTCCTTCAGCCACGTCAACACTATATCCTGCATCAAGACTATTATTCGCAACACTTCCATCAACAAGCAAGCTACAATTAGCAATATTTCTCTCAACAACTGTATACTGGAATGTCACACTCTGGCTCGTTGCACTATAATCTACAGCATTTCCAGGATTGCTTAACAGTATAGAGGGTTTATTTGTATCAACAACACTAAACACAACACTTTCTGTTCTGTTCCAATTATCTGATGTGTCATTGGCATAAACTCTGAATGTATAACTTCCATTAACGATAGAACTATTTGTATGCGTATAATTCCTGTTACCTTCTGTTGTCATTGTAACATTTACTGCCCCACCATCTAAGCTATACTGCACTAAACTTCCATTTTCATTTAAAGTAATATTAAATGTTATTCCAGCGCTACTGTTATATGTAATGTTAGTCGGAACATTTATAGTAATTCCTGGACTTGTCGTATCCGTGCCCACAATAACACTAACATTTACATAATATGTCTCGCTACTCTGCGAATAATTCTGGCTTCCAATATAAATAACACTTACATTATACACTCCAATTTTCGTAAAATTAGTATTGTTGCTTGCTTCCAAAATATTATCGTTTATTAAGGTTCCATTGTTATACAATAATAATCTTCCCCCATTCTCCCCCACTATTCTTGTCCCATTAAGCAGAATTGCCGTCGCATTATTTATTGTAATATTTCCTTCACTGCTGTTTAAACTCAAATTCACAATCGAACTTGCTTGAGTGATATGCACCCATCTTGTAACCGCAGTAGAAGAATAATTTTGATTTCCAAGACTTACAGCAGTATAATTATAATCTCCTGCTCCAAGAGTTACAAGCAGACCATTATTTGCTGTAAATACTCCTCCATCTCTATAAAGAACTATCGTTCCATAACTTGTATTTGCCGTCGCATTTGTCTGTGTTCCATAAACAGCAGTCTGATTTGCATAACTTCCATTCAAAGCCAATTCAACATTTCCAGTAGCATTATTCACAGTATATGTTCCTATTTCCGTAGCGTTAATATTATTTATAGAATCATTTGCAATCCATCTGTAACTATGTACTCCTGCAGGCAAACTTGTCAAGGTAACATTATACACGCTTCCGTACAAATTAGTTGCAGTGTAATTAACATTATTAAACTGCAGTCTAACAATTGCTAAACTTGTATCAGTTACTGTTGCATTGAATTCATATATCTGGCTTGATGAATATGTTGCAGGATCGGCAGGATATTCAGTCAATGAAGAAACGCTAGGCAAAGTTGTATCAATCGTAAACACTTTAGTTTCTGTGTCATTTCTATTTCCTGCTGTATCATTTGCATATACTTTTGCAGTGTATGTCCCATCTGCAATGCTTGCATTTGTATAATTAAAGTAAGTATTATTGAATCTTGTCATCGTATAATTCATAGTCCCATTAGTAAGTGTAAGCAACACTGTTCCACCTGTCTCTGATAGTGTAACATTAAATTCAACCCTATTCGTTGTTAAATTCCCCGCAGGCAAATCTATTCTTACTCCTGGAACAAGTGTATCAACAAAGAACGTCACATTAGTATAATTCAAATTGCCTTCTGTGTCATTTGCATAAAATCTCCAGACATGATTACCCTCAGAAACAATTTGAGAAGTAATTGCAGAATATGTTGTATTAGCAGTATCATTTGCAAACCACCTCATACTTATTCCATTTGTGTCTGTTGCAGAGAAATTAATTGAAACATTATTTGTAATATATGTTTTATTTTCTGGAGATAATATTGTAAAGTTAGGTGGTGCAGTGTCCATTGTAAACACCTTAAATTCAGAATAATTTCTATTTCCTGTTGTATCATTCACATAAAATCTTATTGTGTACATTCCATCTGCAATGCTTCCATTTGAAGCATTGTATATTCTGTTATCTTTTGTAGTCATAGTAACATTATTTGTTCCATTGTCCAATGAATATTGTGCAAATCCTCCATTTTCATTTAATGTTATATTGAACACTAAAGGCAAATCTGCACTGCTGTAAACTGTTCCGTTTACAGGGAAAGTTACATTAACTCCTGGAACAATGGTATCAACAGTAATATTCCTAGTTTCTGTATTATTTTGTTTATTTGTTCTATCTC
>JBBSYL010000017.1:0-22164 GCA_038045265.1 Nanobdellota archaeon
GAGATAGAACAAATAAACAAAATAATACAGAAACTAGGAATATTACTGTTGATACAACTTTGCCTAGCGTTTCTTCATTGACTGAATATCCTGCCGATCCTGCAACATATTCATCAAGCCAGATATATGAATTCAATGCAACAGTAACTGATACAAGTTTAGCAATTGTTAGACTGCAGTTTAATAATGTTAATTACACTGCAACTAATTTGTACGGAAGCGTGTATAATGTTACCTTGACAAGTTTGCCTGCAGGAGTACATAGTTACAGATGGATTGCAAATGATTCTATAAATAATATTAACGCTACGGAAATAGGAACATATACTGTGAATAATGCTACTGGAAATGTTGAATTGGCTTTGAATGGAAGTTATGCAAATCAGACTGATGTGTTTGGAGTGCAGACAAATGCGACGGCAAATACAAGTTATGGAACGATAGTTCTTTATAGAAGTGAAGAAGTGTTTACTTCAAATAATGGTTTGCTTGTAACTCTTGGAGCAGGAGATTATAATTATACTGCAGTTTCATTAGGAGATCAGAACCATTCTTCAACTGCAATTACAAGGTGGGTGCATATTACTCAGATTAGTTCTGCTGTTAATTTAACTTTGAATGGGACAGATGGTAACTTTACTGTAGAACAAGGAAAAGTTGTGTTATTAAATGGAACAAGAATTACTGGGGAAAACGGAGGAATATTAAGATTGTATAGCAATGGAACTTTAATAAATTCGAAGAGTGCAATAGAAGTAAGCAATCAAACTTCTTACATAATTGCTGGAGAGAGAAATATAACCGCAGTTTATCAGTCGAGCCAAAACTATACTGAATCGAGCGAAACATGGTACTTGACTGTACAGCAGGACACAATTGCACCTTTAGTAACTATTAATGTGCCCCAAAATGTTAGTTATGCATCAGCTTCTATTAGCTTTAATGTAAGCTTGAATGAAAATGGAAGTTCAGTCAAGTATAATTTAAATAATGGGGCGAATAATGTTACAATGACAACCACGGATGGAATAAATTACAATTATACTAATTCATCAATGGTTTCTGGAAGTTATGTTTTCAAGGTTTATGCAAATGATTCATTTGGGAATAGAAACGATACAGAAAATGTGACATTTTATTTCGAAAATTCTTTAATTAGTGTGTGCACCGATTTGAAGTCTCCAAATTCAGAGTACAATTTGACTCAAAATATAACTGCAACTGGAACGTGTATTAGAATACAAGCAGAGAATGTTACATTGAATGGTGCGGGCTACACAATAAATAGCAGTACAGGGAGCGGAAATGCTATATTGGTAGATGGATATAGAAATGCAACAATTAAGAACATCACCGTTGATAGATTTAGCACAGGCGTTGGAGTTAATTTAACAAATGCTTATGGGGCTAAAGTTGTCTCAAACATTATAAAGAGAAATCTTCATGGAGTTTATATTTTAAACAGCAACAATACAAATGTGTCGTTAAGCACTCTTGACTCGAACACCAATGTAGGAAATAGTGCAGGAGAAGGAATCTTTGCTAATAATAGTTATAGAACTATAGTGGGAGCGTCTTCAATAACAAATAATTACATAGGAATTTATATTAATTCTGGATTCAATAGTACAATACATAATAATACTATCACAAACAGTTATAATTATAATATTTATGCAGAGTCAAGTAGCTATAATGCGTTGAATGGTAACACTGTTTCTCAAGCGGTTGGGGGAACTGGATTGTATCTTAGCAATTCTATTTATAATACACTTAATAGCAATAGCTTTAATAGTCATGGTTCGGCGGGCGCATCTTTGTCTAATTCGGATAATAATACATTCATAAATACAATAACTAATTCAAATAATGATATCGGCGTCTCTTTGACTAATTCGGATAATAATACATTCATAAAGACAACATCAAATTCTAATCTGCAGACAGGGCTTTCTTTATCTTCTAGTTATTTAAATTATTTCAATGACACAACTCTTAATTCAAATATGGGGAGCAATGGAGCTTCTATAAGTGCAAGTGCAAATAATACTTTTGTAATTGTAAGGGCAAATGGAAATGGGGGAGCATTTTCTATTTCAAATAGTAGATATATTAATTTGACTGACGCTGATTTGACAGGAAGCGAGGGAGGTGGCTTGAGTCTGGGAGTTAATGCAAGCAACAATTTCTTCTTTGATCTAAATATGAGCTTGAATGGACAAACTTCAAGTGGTAATGGATTGTCGATTACTTCGAGCCATAATAATACATTTACTTATCTATTCCTTGATGCAAATGGAGATGCTTCTGGGGGAGACGCGATTAATATACAGACGAGTGGAGGAAATACTTTCTTCAATGTTACTGTGCCAAGTTCTAAAGGACGCGGAATTTATATGTTGAATAGCTATCTTAATTTATTCCTTAATTCTACGTTTAAGAGTCCAACATCTGATGCGGTAAGAATTGATGGAGCAAGTTCTTTAAATAATAATTTAACAAATGTAGTAATAACGGGAACTGCAGGAGCGAATAGGGATTTGGCTTTTGTGAAACCAGGAACAAATGGAACAAATGTTATTGATACGGCTATAAACAGATATAATTTAACTGGCGCTGGAGGAGTGCAAATTAATTTCAAAGACACAAATGAGGGAGAGATAAGATATCTTCAGCTTGTAACTGGATATGGAACAAACTTAAGCGCGGAGGTAAAAATAAGAGACAATTCTGCTTATTTCAACGCAACAAGTTCTGGATTAAACAAGTCGGCTAATGTTACTTTGTATAATATAGGAGATAGAGGATATGTAAGTCCAGGAATATTAAGAGATGGCACGGCGTGTGGAGCGAGTTGTTATGCTTATACTTCTCTTACTGCAACTGATGTTATATTTAATGTAACTGGAGGAGGGAATTATTCTGTTGGAGAAGTACCAGACAGCATTGTTCCTAATGTAACGATAAACTTCCCTGCAAATACTACTTATGGAAATAGTGCATTTCCATTGAACTTTAATGTTTCTCTTTCAGAAAATGGAAATGCAATGTATTCATTGCATGGTGGAGCAATAAACGTTACAATGTTCAATCAGACTGGAGGAGTATTCGGAAGAGAATTTAATAGAACGAATGCAAGTCTGGCTGATGGTAGCTATACATTCAGAGTTTATGCAAATGACACAACAGGGAACAGAAATTATACTGAGAGTGTAACATTTAGTATAGATACAAGTGTTCCTGCAGTTGCAAGTCTTACAGAAACACCAACAGATCCAGCAACATATTCATCAAGCCAGATATATGAATTCAATGCTACAGTAACAGATACAAGTTTAGCAGTTGTAAGATTACAATTTAATGATGTCAATTATACTGCAACTAATATTGCAGGAAATATTTACAATGTAACATTAAATGCATTGCCAGCAGGAGCACATAGTTACAGATGGATTGCAAATGATACAAGCAATAATATAAATGCAACTGAAACTGGAACATATACTGTAAGTGTTGCTTCGAGCAATGTTAATTTGACTTTGAATGGAACGCAAGGGAACGCAACAATAGCTCAAGGAACGGCAATATTACTGAATGGAACATTATTGTCTGGAGATGCAGGAAATACTTTGTTATTATATAACAATGGAACTTTAATTAATAACAGAAGCACAGAAGTGAGCAATAGCACAACGTTTAGTGTGCAAGGATTACACAATATAACTGTAATTTATCAGGCAAGTCAGAACTTCTCAACTTCCAGCAGAACATATTATGTTAATGTTACAGGTGTGGCTGATTCAAGCACTCCAAATGTTACAAGTCTTACAGAAACACCAACAGATCCAGCAACATATTCATCAAGCCAGATATATGAATTCAATGCTACAGTAACAGATACAAGTTTAGCAGTTGTAAGATTACAATTTAATGATGTCAATTATACTGCAACTAATATTGCAGGAAATATTTACAATGTAACATTAAATGCATTGCCAGCAGGAGCACATAGTTACAGATGGATTGCAAATGATACAAGCAATAATATAAATGCAAGCGAGACAGGAACATATACTGTTAATAGGGCCACATCCAATGTTTCTCTTGTTCTAAATACGACTGAGGGGAATACAACAATAACAAAGTCTGGAACAATACTTCTTAACGCCACTGTATCTTCTGGAGATCCTGTAGCAACACTTAGATTGTATAATAATGGGACTTTGATAAATACTAGAGAAGTTGAGGCAAGTAATAATACTCAATTGAGCATAGCTGGATTGTATAATATAACTGCAGTTTATGCGCAGAGCCAGAATTATTCTGAAAATGCTACAACATATTATGTTAATGTATTAGAGATAGCAGATACATTTGCTCCTAACGTAACTGATTTAATACCTGTTAATGCAACAAACTTTAATACTTTACAAATTATTGAAATAGCTACCAACACAACAGACAATGGGAATGCAACGATAAGTTCTGTTGTTGCAAACATAACTTTGCCAAATGGCTCTGTTTCAAGTGTGAGTCTTGGATTGGCTAATGGAATAAAGTATAATTCCAGCTATAGTATTCCAACATTTGGAGGAAGATATAATATAAGCTACATTGCGGTTGATCAGGCAGGCAACATAAATAATACAGAGTCGAGCTGGTTTAATGTTAGTGATGCGAGCGGTCCAGGGGTTACTATAAGTTCTCCAACAGCCACTACATATACTACAAGCAGTTATGATATAAGCCTTACATTAAGTGAGCCAGGATATTGTGAATACTCCTTAGATTCTGGAGCGACAAATAGCACGATGACCGCAAGCTCAGGAAATAGAATATTTAGTGCAAGTAAGAGTGGGGTTGCAAATGGAAATTATGTTTTGAGAGCATACTGTAATGATACTTCTGGATTTGCAAATAATACTGAAAGTGTAAGCTTCTCAGTCAGTGTAAGTTCCGGAGGAACGGGAGGAGGCGGTGGAGGCGGTAGCAGTTCAGGTAGAAGATCCGTTGTCTCTGCGAAAGAGATAGAAATAGATAAGAGCTTTTTTGATATAAGACTCAAGTCAGGAGAGGTAGCTGACGATGCATTAGTAATTACTAATACAAAGAGCGAAGAGGTTACAATAAGAATATCCCATAATCTTCCTGGATTGTTATTCTCAGCATCAGAAGAAGAATTTAAGCTTGGTCCAGGAGAATCTAAATCTGTTGCTTTGGTATTCGCAGCAAGAGAAGGATTTGATGCCGGAATATATGTAGGGAAACTTACTGTTAAGGAAGGAAGTTATTCCAAAGATATACCTGTAAGCTTTATAATTGATTTGAAGAAGGCGTTGTTCGATGTAAAAGCAACAATACCAGATGATTATAAAATAGTTGAAACTGGAAAAGACTTATTCTTTGAAGTCACTCTGTTCAATCTTGGAGATTTGAAGAGAATTGATGCAATATTAACTTACCAGATACTTGACTTGAATAATAATGCGGTGCTCACAGAGAAAGAGACTATTGCAGTTGAGACTAAAGCATCATTCTCACAGACGATATCTATTCCATGGTATGTAAGGACAGGAAATTATGTATTGGCTGTACAGGTAGAACACCAAGGACAGGAAGGACCTGCAATATCTACTGCACACTTTAGAATAAATAATACAGGATTCCCTGCGTGGGCCTGGGTAGTTGCAATAGCCGGATTGCTTGTAGGAGGATTAGTAATAGGGATAGTAGCATTCAGAAAGAGAAGAGATATTAGAGTTGTAGTAAATAGAATTGCTGGATTACCTCCACCTCCTCAAGAGACGAGCAGAGAAAATAATTATTCTTAATTTCTAAGGCAAATGCATTGGATTGACTAATCTTCTTTTTTCAAATATAAATCTTATTCCAACATGTTCAGATATTATGGCAGTTATATGGAGAATGCCTAAAACTGCTTTAAAAAGACCGATTACTAAGGGGATTCTTGTTTCTGCTGATATTTCATCCATTATTGCTTTTATTTCAGATTCTGCAAGAGCTACGTTTGTGACTTGCACGAGACCAGAGCGAGTTATTATTATAGGTTTGCCTTGTCCAAGACATTCTATTAAGCTTATTGAAGGGTCTAGAATAAAATTATTTATTTTTCCTAAAGAGTTTAGATGAGGCATATTTACAGAGGTTAATGGGGGAGGCGTTCTATGCACTTCTGGCTGTGAAGAAGGATGCGATATTATTTCTGGTCTAAATGTGTTTCTAATAGGGAAACTTTTCATTATAGGTCTTTGCCTAACTAAAGGTTTAGTGATTAATATGGGTCTTGAAGTGTTTGAATCTTTTAATACTACAGAGTTTAGAGATTTTTCCATTGTTTCAGTTATTATCTCTCCTGCTGTTTCTTTTTTTGGATAGAATAGTGAATAGTCTGAAGGGAGAGTTTTTACAGCATTTATTAATTCAATAAAGAAGGCTTCAAGAAATTTTTCCTGTACCGATGGCGAGATTTGTTTTTGCATAATTAAAATTTGGGCAATGGTTTACCAAGCATTGATGAAGAATATTCCTCTCTTTCTTCTCTAACTGGTTGATTTTGTTGATGTTGAGGAGAACCATATACTTTTTCCCTCATTCTTTCTTCTACTAATGTCAAACCTTTCGCTATTGTTTTGTTCTGCTCCAAAAGTTTATCAACTTTTTCTAAAAAGTCTTTGTCTTTTTGGGTTGTCTGGTTTGAAGGCATTTCAGCGAATTTTTTTGCAGCCGTTTCAAATAAATTAAGAAGAACTACCAATTCCTTATGCATTTTATCAAATTTTTCTGCTAAATCTGCATTGATTTTCTGCAATTGAACCAGGTTGTGTATTATTGTTTCCTCAATTTTGTGATCTGAGGGGTGTGAAGCTGAGGAGGCATTAACTCTTTTTCTTGGCATGCTTATTGATGGGGAATTTTGTTTATAAATATTCTCTTTGAGAATATTTACAGCTTTACTGTGTTTATGTTTTTAACTATCATCCAGCCGGAAGCTATTGCATAACCTGCTTTATTGACTTTAAATGGAGTTATTCTTTCTATGTTTGTTAGATGGATAAGGGTGCAATATAGTCTTCCCCTCAACTGCTTAGCATATTCTATGCCTACCCCTAGCTGAGTCCCATATTGCTTTAACAATTTTTCTATTCTTTCATCAGTTAAATCTTGATAGAATTCAACTCTTCCTGCTCTTGCTTTTCCAACGACAGGAGAGCCCGTTTCTCTTAGATAAATTGTATCTCCTGCAGATATTCTACCAAATGGAGCAATTTTATGTTTTGACCAGCGAGATTCTATTGTCTTTTTTCCAGAGAGAATCTTATCCAATAGCTTTGATTGCTTGGATAATATTGCAATATGGTCCATAGAGATATGAATTAGTAAAGCTTAAAATCCTATCAATAGGATTTTAATATGGTGCGTAGTCCAATAGAAAACTATAAATAGTACCGTATGTTAAACTAAGTTGTGCAATTGTATAAAGATCTGGAAAAGAGGAGAGAATTAGTTAGGAATTACATTCGCAAAAACCCTCAGGCGACATATAGATCAATAATGTCCGATCTTCATATAAAGATAAACAAATTATATCTTAATGGATTATCTGAAGCTTTCAAAGATGCTGGAATAGATGCAGGTAGAACATTAGAATTTAAAACTAAAGAAGAAAAAAAGAGAATATTAAGAGATTATTTAGTAAAAAATCCTAATGCTGGTGGCCACACTATAAGAAAAGATACTAAAATTAATTTTTTAAGTATTTATAAAAATACTGAGGAAATGTTTGAAGATTTAAGTTTTCCTTATCCTAGAAAGAATTTTAGAATGTTAAGAAATAGAGAAAAAGAAGCTAAAAGAAAGAAAATAATAGAAGAATTAAGAAAAAATCCTCTTCTTGGAGTAGACAAAATAGGAAAGCAACTTAATACTCATCCGCATTCTTTATTCAAGAATGTTAAAGAGATTTATGAATTGGCTGGAATACCCTATTTGAATGGTTGGCATAAAAGAAAATTAAATAAGAGAATAGAGATTGTTAATTATATAAGGAAAAATCCCTTTGCTACTCAAAGAGAGATAAATAATTCTTGTAAGACACACGTACAACTTGTTTTTGATGATGGTATTTTTGAAGCTTATGAGAAGTCGGGAACTACTTTTCCTTATCAGAGATTAAAATTGCATGGAGCAGTCTTAAAAGAAATAAAAAATGAGGCGAGATTATTTGAGGAAAAAATAGCTAAGGTTTTATCAGGTTATGGTGCAGTTAGTAGACTTGTAAGGACAAAAAGAGGTTTTGCAGATATTATATTGGAAAGAAAAAATAATAAGGTAGCTATCGAATTAAAGAATTATAAATCTCATGAAATATCTATCTCTCAAATAAAACAGCTGAATAAATATTTAGAAGATATAGGTTCTAATCTGGGTTTTCTCATTTGTCTTAAGAAACCAAAAAAAGATAACTTTTTAATAGGGCGAAATAGAATGATTATACTTGAAGAATCTGAACTTTTCAAGATTCCTGAAATGATGGACAGGACTCCGTAGGATAATGGTTTAATCTCTCTGCCTCCAGAAATTTTGGAGCAAGCAGAGGATGAGGGTTCGATTCCCTCCGGGGTCATTTTCTAAGAAAATCAAGTATGGAAAAAATAAGTAGTAAGGAGTTCAGAGAAAATATAGCCAAGGATGAGATTGGTCTTTTCGATAAATTTGGGCATTGCTATATTGCAATAAAGCTATTAGTTGATTTTATACAAGTTTTAGAAAAGAATGAGAAAGATTACGAAGACCAGTTTACAATTTCTATTATTAATTCTCTAAGAGATTCACACCCTTCCGACAAGTTGACCCATTATATTTGTTTAGAGGCCTATAGCTTTTATGAAGTTCTTAAGGAAATGAGAAAATACAATAATTCATTACCTGATTTGCCTTCCTATTTTGAGGAGTTAAAAAATGTTAGACATAAAGTGGTTGCGCATAGAGATTATCGTAGAGAATTGCCTTTGGTAGAAGATGTTTTTATATTACTTTCAAAACTTACTAAAAAAGCAAATATTAAGAAAATTATTGAAGATGTAGAACAAAATTTTAATTTAGTAAGAAACAAATTATCCAAATAAGAAATTATATTTTCTTCTAAAATTAATTTTAAAATAAAAAAATAAAAAATTGAATTTGGTTTAATGTCTTGCTAGTACAAAGACATTCTTGATAGCAACAATTATTGTTGATGGTACGAAAATTGCAAGCAATGCGTCAAGGATGTTACTTGCCCATGCCAGTGATGACAGGGAGTCTCCAGCCAATGAACCTGCTATTATCAATACAGCTCCAGATATTAAAAATGTACCTGTTTCTTTATCGGCAATGTTCAATAATCCAACAATCAGACCAATGACTACCAAGGTTGTCAGGATTCCGCCCTGAACTTGACCAAGGAAACCAAAGATCACTGCTACCACAACTCCAATTAGAAAAGCCCAGCTTCCTATAAAGTTTGATCCGCTTTTAGCCATGTTAACCTCCTTTTACGTCTATATATATGATAAGGGGTTTAAATAGGTGTCGGCGCGCTGTCCTCCTAAAAGGGTAGAGGATGGTTTACGCCAACTGTGAATGATATGATTTTTATAATTATATTGTCTTTAGGGGGTTTTTAAAGATTTACAAATTGAAGTTTAAAGTTTTTTCAACTCATTTATTTCTTCCCAGCTTATTGCGGCGCCGTGGAATTTGGTTGCATAGAGAGCCGCTTCAAGAGCTTTTGGATCTGAAATCTGCAATAAGTTCTTTTTTGATGCAACATAGACGAGTTCTGAAGAACGGATGAATCTATATGCTAAAAATATATCTGTGTTAGTGCTTGAAAGTTTTGCAGGTAAATGTAATTTCTTTTTCATTAGTTCTTCAAGACCTTCAGGATTTTCTGCTAACAACCTAGTAGTTCGTTCATCTATTGCAATTAAGTTTTCAATTCCTAGCTTTGTGCATTCTGTGCTTAATGCAAGGCAGGACATTTCAGCATCACTTACAATTTGTATCCAGCGTCCTTGTGATTGGATTGTGTGGTTTGCGAAATCCATTAACTCTTTTGTTGATTTTTCTATTGTTTTTTCGTCTATTCCTATAGAATCTGGTAGCTCTATTATTTTTGATTCAAAGAGTTGTTTAATTCTCAAGGCTTCAAGTTCAAATCTTTGGATGTTTATAGGTCTGTCAATTATCTCATATTTTACTGATTTTGTGATAATGAATTTTCCGTTGAATGTTTTTTTTAATTCTGGTAAAATATGGAGTAAACCATTCATTGCTAAGTTGATTAGAGCTCCTGAATCAAAAATTAGGACTTTTTTTATTTGTACCATATTATGAGAAGAACTCCAGCGCCATCTTGGCTCTTTGTTTTATGCTTACTGCTTTTGGGAGAATATCTGCGGATTTTGACTGGCTTGTATATTCTGCCAGTTCCCATTGTGAAACGCCTAAAAGTCTGGATGTTTGGCCCAGAGAGAGGCCGTGCTCATATAATTTTGAAGCCTTGTTTATTGCAGCCTTTTTTAAAATTTCTTCTAGATATGGTTTAAGGTTAATTGAAGCTGTGGTGAGGGTTTTTCTTGCTCTTAAGATGTGTTCTTGGAATGCGTTCAAGTTATCTTCTTGTGCGGCTTTTATAGCAAGGTCTAGATATGACGAGAGCTTTTGTGAGACATTACTCCAGTTCTTTATTTTCTTATAATCTTCCCTTTCTATTATCTTGTTTAAGGCGTATGAAATTACTGCTAAAGTCAAGCTTCCAGAGTCTTGATTGCATGTCCCACAATGAATTGTTTGATTTGACAATTCTTTTAGTTTTACGGCATCTAAATCTTTTAGGGCAGATTTTACCTCTTTTAAAACTTGTACAACATGTTGTCTGTCAAGTATTTTATCCATGAACGAATAAATGGAGTTTATTATATAAACTCTTTTGTTAAGACTTTCATAAGGTTAATATATATCATATTGTTATGTAAATAAATGGAAGCAGTGCTAGATGCTAATTTTATTATTTCGTGCATGAAGAGAAAGATAGACTTTATTGACGCTCTTGAATCTGCGGGGTTTAAGATAGCCGTGCCTAGAGAAGTTATACAGGAATTGAAGGATTTGAAGAATAATGTAAGACATGATGATAGGGTCGCAATAGATACTGCTTTTTCTCTTTTGGAAGGGGAAAAGGTAAAGAAAATAAAGCTCGGCCAGGGAAGGGTAGATGAGAGGTTAATAGGGCTTGGAAGGCGGGGAGCCTACATTGCTACTCTTGATTCAGCAATAAAGAGAGCAGTCCCAAACAGAATTATTATAAACAACGCAAAAAATGCCATATTTGTTGAGAGATCTTGATTAAATTTTTAAATACTCTCTGTTAAGGGAAATGATGGAAAAAGAGGGTTCTTTACTTGATTTTGATGTTTCTGGAAGAGTTATAGTACCAGAAGGGAATGAATCGAATAGAAAGGAATTGAAAACATCTGAATCTTTGGCTTTCTTGAAAGAGGAAAAATATATGGGGGAAGGAAAAATTGAAAAAATATTTGATGATTCTTCCTGGGCGTTATATGAAAATGGCAAAAAGTTGGATCCATTGTTGTTCAGTAATGGAAAGAAACAGGATGATGTTGTGAAAGAGGTGGTAGATTTAATTAGAGGTGGAAAGAAGATTGTTTTCATTCATGGTGTTTGCGGTACTGGAAAGAGTGCAATTGCGTTGCATATTGCCCGAGAATTGGGAAGGGCAAGTATTGTCGTTCCTGTAAAAGGTTTGCAAAGGCAGTATGAAGAAGATTATATGGGAAAGAAGCAGGTGCTTAAGAAAAATGGGGAGAAGATGAAGATTGCGATGATTACAGGGAGGGATAATCATGATTCTGTCATTTTCCAAGGGAAAAGTTGTGCAGATTTTAATTTACCAGATAATATTAAGATAATTGATAAGAATATGAAATTGCTTGAAGATTATTATCTTGAAAATCCCCTTAATCAAGGAAGAAATATGCCAAATATAACCAAATTAAAAAGAATACATATTGCTCCAGCTAATCCTCACTGGAGTCCAATATTACCTGCAAACTATGAGGCGCCTTTGAAAGACGCAAAGAAAAGAAGGTATATGGGATTACAAGGAAAGGAATTTATTTTTTATCATAGGAAGCCTGGATGTTCTTACTTTGACCAATATTTAGCTTATCTCGACTCAGATGTTATAATATTTAATTCTGCTAAATATAAAATAGAAGTTGCATTGGATAGGAAGCCTGAGACAGAAGTAGATGTAGTTGATGAGTGCGATGAATTCTTAGATAATTTTTCAGCACAGGAAGAATTGAATTTGACAAAATTAGGAGTTGCTTTGAAAGGAATTGTGCCTGAAAATGAATTTTCCTTAGAAATATTAGATAAGATAAGCGAGCTTATAGAACTGGAGCATAGAAATAAAAAAGCATTGGGAATAAATGAGAATAAGATTTTTCATATATCTGAGACAAATGTGCAGAAAATATTAAATTTAATATTTAGAGATGAAACTTTGCAGGCAGAGATAGAATTGGACGAGATGAACTATGCGAATAAGGCGCTGGAAGTGATAGAGCAATTTAAGGAGATGTTTGATGATATACATTTAACTTTTAAATATAGAGAAGGAGATTTAGTATGCAATCTTGTAAGTACTAATCTTTCTAAAAGGTTTAGTGATATTGTTTCTAAAAATAAAGCATTGGTATTAATGTCCGGAACTCTTCATTCGAAAGAAGTTTTGGAGAAAGTTTTTGGGATAAAAGATTTTGCTCTAGTGGATGCTGAGACTTCTTTACAGGGCAATCTAGAAATTATAAAGACTGGAAAAGAAATTGATTGCAGGTATAGTAATTTTGTAAGTGGGAAGAATAAGAGGGAAGATTATCTAGAAGCCTTGAGAGAGTGCATGAGAAAAGCAGAGAAACCAGTATTGATTCATGTAAACGCTTTTGATGACTTGCCTAATATGGGTGAAAAGGATTATGAGGAAAATGGCTTAATTTCTAAGGAAACATTGTATGCTTTACAGGAAAGTGATAGAACTGGAAGGATGATAAGTATGTTCAAATCGGGATTAAGCGATATGCTTTTCAGTACGAGATGTGCGAGAGGAGTTGATTTTCCAGGGAAACAGTGCAACTCCATAGTTTTTACTAAATATCCCAACCCTAATGTGCAAGATATATTCTGGAAAGTGCTTCAAAAAATGAATCCTGCAGGTTATTGGTCTTTTTATAAAGATAAAGCAAGAAGGGAGTTTTTACAGAGAGTATATAGGGGATTGAGGAGCAAGGAAGATCATGTTTATATTTTAAGCCCCGATACAAGAGTTTTAGATGCTGTGAAAGAGATGCAAAAATAGTGCAATAAAGTTTATAAGTAGCCATTTTGGATAAAGATGATGAAGATAGATAGATTGGGAAGTAATGGTAATTATCAATATCACGCTTGGCTTGAGAGAAAAGATGTCGCGCATCTATTTAGCGGGTGTGACGTTCTAGCAGAAGATGATGAGAAATTTTTTATATTGAAACCAGATAGAAACAGGGCAGGTATTTCTTGGAATTTTACTCAAGAAGAGGCGTGTCTGAGTGCTTATTCTTTAGCCATTGGGCTTGCGGGGCTTAGGGGTGTTGATGATTTGGGGGTGCTAGTCAGAGATGCTGGCAGGATAGTTTTGCCTTTCGTCTCTGATGGAGGTAGAGAGAATGATGTCTTTACTATGATGCCAGATTATTGGAATGAATTGCCTTCTGTTCAAGAAAAGAAAGTTGCATAAATAAACTTAAAAATAAGATATTATTATATAGTTTATGAAGAAAGAGGATAAGAAGAAAATTGTGATAGTAGGGGGAGGTTTTGCTGGAAGTGCGGTTGCAAAGCAATTGGAAAATCATTTTTCTGTTGAATTGATTGATACGAAAGACTATTTTGAATTTACGCCAGGGATATTAAGAACTCTTGTTGAACCAGAACATGCAAAGAAAATACAAATTATGTATAAAGATTATCTGAAAAATACTAGAATAATAGTTGATTGCGTCTTGAATGCAAATAAGAGGTTTGTATATACTAAATCAAGAAAGATTGCCTATGATTATCTTGTTGTTTGTTCTGGCTCAAGTTATAAGGCGCCTATAAAAGAACAGGATGTTGTTTTTGCTACAAGAGCGAAGAATCTTGTTGATATTCATAAAAGACTTGGGAAAGCAAAAGAAATTGCAATAATAGGCGGAGGGCTTGTAGGAGTGGAATTGGCGGCGGAGATAGCTTGCAGATATGGTGATAAAAAAATTACAATGGTGCATAGTGGGGATAAATTAATGGATAGAAATAGTAAAAAAAGTATAGATTACGCTACTAAATTTCTTTTAAGAAACGGTGTGAAGATAATATTTGAAGAGAGGGTTGTTGGAGGAGAAAAGAAAGAGATTGAAACGGATAAGGGAACTAAGATAAAATGCGATTTGGTATTTTCCTGTACTGGAATAATTCCCAATTCTGATTTTCTAAAAAATTCTGAAGATTTTGCTATATTCCTTGATGAGAAGGGATTTGTTAATGTAAATGATTATATGCAAGTCAACGGATTTAGAAATGTATTTGCTTTGGGAGATATTAATGCATGTATGGTTGAGAAAACTGCACAAAACGCAGAATTACAAGCAGAAGTGGCCGTTGAAAATATAAGGGCATTGGAATCTGGAAGAAAATTGAAAAAATATGTGGAAAAGAAAACGCCGATGGTAATTTCACTTGGAAAATATGATGGAATTTTTGATTATATGCATTTTGTATTTACTGGCAAAGTGCCTGCTTTTCTTAAATGGGCTGTGGAGAAAAAGGAAATGTGGAATTTGGGGAGTTAGTTTTATTAAAATCTTCCCAAGCTAATACTACTTTTCTATAAGTGTCAAACGGATTTCCCATATTTATTCTTCTAATTTCTCCAGTTTTAGAAGGAATTTCACATGTTGACCAATACTCTCCATTATCATTGAAGCAATCTATGTAGCATCTTTCCAACAATCCTTTACCTACTCTTGCTAAACTTTTTATTGCTCTACTCCTCGCGAAAGCTCTTGTGGATTTTGGAGGAGTTGTTGTGCATTTTAATATAATTTCTTCTGGAAAAAGGCTTTCTAAATCTCCCTGTCTTTTAAATGAATCAAATGTAAGTTCTTCATCTCTTCCTCCAACTATATGGTACTCTATGTCTACTCCTTCTAATATAAGCATTTCATCGGGAGACATAAGTCTTTTATCAGAAGGTATGTTATGCAATCTTGCATATGCTTCTATTATCTCTCTTTTCTTTATCCAGTCAAGTCTTCCTGCAAGGCTATTGAGGTTTTTTTCTAATTTAAATAAGCTGTCCTGCCATAAATCTATGATATCTCTTGTCTGCTGATCTCTTTTATATAATTCTCTTTTAGCAGCATCACAATAAATTTGTTGTACTTCAATTGCATGCATTCTGTCTTTTGTTCCATCTAAAAACCATCTGTTTAAATCCGTAGTTGACCCAATATTTCTATAGTCTAATATGGCAACTTTATCGTCATATCTTATTTTTGGTGCCCTTCCCATTTCTTTTAAGTCTAAAACCAAAGAAGTTGTCCCTAATTTTAAGAAAGTCGTTAAGGGATTTCTATTTGCATCTCCTAATACTAAATGTATTCTGAAGAGTCTTGGTAAGTCAGAAAGTTTTTCATCTTTAATGCAAATTATTCCTCTTGCATTTTTTTGAGCACTAGCATTTAATACATAATTTACAAAAGGAGACCTTTGTGATAAGGCATAGCTTCCAGATTTATGTCTTCCTGCCCCGGTCATTATTTGTCTTGTTATAAGGAAAGGTAATTCGGGAATAAGAGCTTCCGCTTTTTCAGTCGAGGAATAACTTTCATGTGCCCCCCAACATTCATTATTTGTATCTACTATGTTCTTAAATAATCTTTTTGCAAATCTTAAACACAATAAGTCTCCTGCTTTTTCAAATGCAGAAGCATCTGCCGGACTTTTTGTTTCTGGAGTACACCATTCAATATGATAAGCATTATCTCTGTATATTCTGCCGCCGTTTTCTACAAATCCTGGAAAACAGGGTAAGGGAATTGGATTTGTCTCTTCAAAACCATATTCTGTTTCTGTTCCAATTATTCTATTAGAACCAAAAGGAACATCAATATCTTGGTATAAAGGTAATCCTTCTTTAAGACGGTCAATACCATTAGGAGTTTTCATTTTTCAATTAAAAGAGTTAAATGGATGCTTTTAATCTTTATTGTATTAGGATTATTTCTTCTTATTTTCTGTTTTCTTGACCTCTATCTTTGTCTTGCCGTTCATGTAAGGGACAAGAACTTTTGGAATTGTAACAGAGCCGTCTTTGTTTTGAAAGTTTTCAAGAATTGCACGCATTGCTCTTGATGTTGCTATAACTGTATTATTTAAAGTATGTGCGTATAATTTTTCATTCTTTTCGTTAATGAATTTTATATTTAATCTTCTAGCTTGTGCTTCTTCCATGTTTGTTATCGAACCAATTTCTTTATAGGCTTTTTCGACTGGGCTCCAAAATTCTAAGTCTGCTCCCCTTGCTTTCAAATCTCCTAAATCTCCAGAACAAGATTCTAATACTCTTGTAGGAATTCCTAAGTTTTTATATACATCAATTGAAAGTTTTAGCATTTCATCATATAATTTGTATGAATCTTCTGGTTTACATATTACAACCATTTCTTGTTTGTTGAATTGATGTGTTCTGAACAAACCTTTTTCATTTATTCCATGTGAGCCTACTTCTCTTCTAAAACATACACTATATGCAGTTATTTTTGTTGGAAGGTCTTTATGTGTAAGAGTTTTTCCTATAAACATTCCAATTAATGGATGTTCAGATGTTGCAATTAAGTATAAATCTTCATTTTCTACCTTGTAAGCCATCGCTGCGATGTCTGTTGCTGAATAAACTCCATCAAGAATATTTTTTCTTATCATCAAAGGAGGTTCTATATATGTGTACCCTGCTTTTACCATGAAATCTCTTGCATAATTAATTAATGCTTGATTTAATAATGCTAAATCTCCTATAAGATAATAAAATCCATTTCCAGAAGTTTTTGCTGATGTGTCGAAGTCTGCGATTCCTAATTTTTCAGCTAATTCTGCGTGGTTCATAAGAGGATATGGTGGAACAATAGGCTTTCCTATAACTTCTCTCACGACGTTTCCATTTGAATCTTTTCCTATTGGAACTGATTTATGAAGAATATTTGGAATTTTTTTTAATATTTCATCTATTTTATCTTTTAATTGATTTGATTTATTCTCTATTTCTTCTATTTTTTCAGGTATTTGCTTAGCTTTTTTCATTAATGCTTTAGTGTCTTTTTTGGCTTTAATTGCTTCACTTATTTCTTTAGAAATAGTATTTCTTTCTGCTCTTAATTCATCTGCTTCTGTCTTAAGTTTTCTCCATTTTTCGTCTTTTTCCTTTATTTCATCTACAAGCTTTAGTTTGTCGTTTTGAAATTTCTTTTTTATGTTCTCTTTTACAAGTTCTGGATTTTCCCTGATAAGCTTTATGTCAATCATGCTTGTAAAAGAGGAAAAGCTTATTTAAATCTTTATCATATTCCATTGTAGGAAGATTTTTTCTTTCCTTCTAAAAGTTTAGCACGGTGTTCTTTTCCTAACTTCTTGTATTTTTCTTTGTCAGTTTTGAATGCTTTTATTATTGTAGACATTAGGTCTCCGCCTAAATGATGCGGTATGATTACATAGTCTATACCTTTGTTGTATAAATCAACGGCGTTTACTGATTGTTCTGCCGTTGCAATAAATGTAGACTGGCTCTTTATTTCTTTTAAATGCTCTTTAATAGTTAGGTTTGCTTCCTCATCAGAAATAGTTGAAATAACAAGTTTTGTCTTTTTCATAGACAGGCTGTCAAGGAATTCTTTATCTGAGCCATCTCCAAATACAGCATTTATCCCCTTTTTCTGTAAATCAAGGACTGCTTTTGGATTATAGTCTATAACTGCGAATGATGTATTTGAAGATTTAAGAGATTGTACAATTCTATTTCCTAATCTATGGGAACCGAAGATTATTATTTCATATGATTTTTCCTCTTTGGGTTTTGTTTCTTCTTTGCCTTTCTTCTCAAATAAAGATAAAAATGGAGAAATTTTTCTGAATATTTTATTTCCGTATGATATACTGTAACTACTTATGAAAATAGTTATTAGTGCTATTAAAACCATAAGACTCATTACTTCTTTGTCTAAATGTCCCAAAGTAAATCCTAAAAGGACTAAAATAAGTGAAAATTCAGATATTTGTGCTAGACTTGAACTTGCCAAGAAGTTTGTTTTTTTAGTATATCCAAAATATCTTATGCCAATCATAAATATTAAAGTTTTGCCTATTACAGTGAATATAGAAAAGATTATTGCTTTGTTTATCAAATCTAATGTTATTGGCCCAGACAATTGACTTCCAAAGAATACGAAGAATAGCACCATAAAGAAATCTCTTATGTGCTTCATTTTTCCTTCTAGTTCTAAAGTATATTTTGAGGAAGCTAGTGAGATTCCTGCAATTAATGCGCCCATTTCAAGTGAAAAGCCCAACTTGTCAAATAATGTTGCTAATATAAGCGCCCAAGCAATACCAAATAATAAAAGAGTTTCTTTGCTTCTTGCTAAATAGTCTAAAAGCTTTTTGTGCATAAAAGCAGAGCATGCAAAAATAAAAATTATAAGAACAATCGCAAGCCCTATTTTTTCAATTATGATTAATATTGAAATGCCTTTTTGAAGCAGAGGGGCAGCCATCAAAAATGTGGCTGCAATAATGTCTTGAACAATTAAGATTCCGAGAGCAATTCTTCCGTGTAGTGTATGAAGTTCTTTTTTATCAGATAATAATTTTACAACTATTACTGTGGAAGAGAAAGATAATGCTATCCCCATATATATTGCTGCAATATTGGAGAAACCAAGGGTTACCGCAATATATCCCCCAATTAATCCAGTTATTATTAACCCGATTATTCCAATGCTGGCAGATACTCCTTTGAAATCTTTCAATACTCTAAAGTCTAAGCTTAAACCTACTATGAAAAGAAGAAAGGCAACGCCTATGTGCGCAAGAGTTTGTATAAATTCAGACTGCTCTGTTCCTGGACCAATTAATCCAAATGCTATAGGGCCTACAACTACTCCTGCGAGAAGATATGCAATTATCGGAGGTTGTTTTATTGTTCTTGCAATCACAGCCATTATTGCAGAAACAGCAACTATAAGACTTAAATGAAGAAGTATATTCTGTGCCATCAGACTTTCAGGAAAACGTATTTTAAAAATCTTTTACTTGTCGAACAGATTTAAATACTATCGCCTATATATTTGATTTAAGAGGAAGAATGGCGGAGCAGGGATTTTTTAGTTCAATAGTTGAATGGTATCATGCTACTATAGAGTCTTTGAATTTATCAGTTATTTCACTTAATATCTTGAATCTAGTTTTTCTTACTTTATTTGTTGTTATTCTGACAATGCTTATTTGGGAGTTTTATAAGTCCCTTTCCGAGAGAAATATAATAAAACTTAACTTGAAACAGTATAACACTTACCAGCACCCTGTAATGAATAAATTGCTTGCGATTGCTCTTTACTTCCTGGAATATATAATAATAATGCCTTTCTTGATAATGATATGGTTTGTAGCCCTCTCTATTTTTATACTTTTGATAGCAGATTCAGGAAGTGTAGCGAATATCATCCTAGTTAGTGCAGTCTTAGTTGCTTCAATAAGAGTGTTAGCATATCATAGAAAAGAAATTGCGAAAGATCTTGCTAAACTATTTCCTTTCATTACATTGTCTATCTTCCTTCTTTCTCCTAAAGCTTTGAATATTGATAATATAGTAAATCAAATAGCACAGATCCCTGATTTGTTCAGTCAAGTTCTAACATTTATAACATTCATATTCTTTGTTGAAATAATTCTTAGATTATTTTATACTATGTGGCAGTTTTTCAGGGATGAGGACGAAGAATCTATAGAAAATTAATTTTCATGTCTTTCTCTATTTGGGTGAACATGTCCCTGACTTAGTCTTTCTTCTAATTCTTGCAATTGTCGGTCTGCCTCTTTTTCTAATTCCTTTTTGTTGAATTTTCCTTCTGAAAACATATCTGCTACATAGCTTCCTCCGAGAAAGTGAGGCATTATTACATATATTGCGCCTTCTTTGTATAATCTTTCGGTATCTGGAATGTCGTGGGAAGTTGGCATGAAAATTGGATTGTCTTTATTTCTAAACCTGTTCATTATTGTAAGATTTGTATCTAAATCTGGAATGGTTGAAATTACTATTTTTGCCCTGTTTAAATCTATTTCATCGAGAAATTCTGAATCGTTGGCGTCTCCGTAAACGCAGGGAATATTTCTATCTTTTAGCTCTTCAATTGTTTTTGGATTGTAATCGATTATTAGATAGCTCTTTTTTGCTTTTTCAAATGCCCTTACTAAATTAAAGCCTATTCTGTTATATCCTATTAAAATTATGTCATATTCTTTGTTAAGTTTTATCAACTTTTCTGATTTTTCCCCCTTACCATCAAAAATATTTAATGCAGGAGATAGAATATTAAATATTTTTTGTGAGTAATGAATGCCAAAGCTGGAAATTGTGATAGTTACAAGTGCAACTAAGATAGTGAGGGAAAGAATTTCTCTGCCTATCAGTCCAGATGTGAATCCAAGAAATACTATTATAAGGGAAAATTCAGAAATCTGGGCGACACTTAATCCTGTAAGAAAATTTGTACGTTTTTTATATCCAAATCCTCTTAAGATTGCCATTATTATTAAAGGATTTCCTATAAGTACAAGGGCTGAGAAAATTAGTGTGCTTGAAATTACTTGCGCATTTATTGGGCCTGTCAATAAACTACCGAAGAAGACTAAATGAATTATTACGAAAAATTCTCTTATGCCTTTTATTTTTCCGCTTATTTCAAGACTAAATTTGGAAGAAGCGAGAGACATACCTGCAATCAATGCACCTATTTCAATTGAAAATCCTAGCCAGTAGAATAATGAAGCAACAAGAAGAGCCCAGGCGACGCTAAATAGGAATAATACCTCCTGATTTTTTGCGGCTATTGTTAATATGCCTGGTATCACTAGATAAGTAAATGCGAAAACTACAGCTACCAATAACGCCCCTTTTACTAATTGTTCTATTGCGGGGATGAATGCAACTCCCTGTCCAAATGTTGGGAGAAGTAAAAGTGCGATGACTGCGATAAAATCTTGAACAATAAGTATTCCTATTGCAATTTTTCCATGTAGCGTATCTATTTCTCTCTTTTCTGAAAGAAGGGTCATTACTACAACCGTAGATGAAACGGCAAGAGCGATTGCAAGGAAAGAGGCTTGGATTTGTGAGAAACCAAACTTGATGGCTATAAGAAATCCCAGAACTGCGGTTATAAGAAATTGAGATATACCTGTGACAATTGCTACTTTTCCTATCTGTTTTAAAACTCGGAAGTCAAGGCTGAGACCTATGACGAAAAGAAGGAATGTGATTCCTATGTGTGCGAATATTTTTATTAAATCTGTGGAATTTATTATACCTAGAACTAAAGGGCCTGCTATAATTCCAGCTATTAGATAAGCTACAATTGTTGGCTGTCTTATTCCCCTTCCAATTAATGCTAGAACTGCAGCTATACCTATTACTAAGCCCACTTCAAGAAAAACGTTGCTTATCACCATATTCCTTTTTTCTTTCTCCGTGAATCTGAAGAAAATGGTTTTTATATAGGTTTTTGTTTTAATGCAAGATAAAAAGCTTTTCTTTGCTTTAGATCATTAATGATAGCATTTATAATGAGTACATTGACAATTTAATTAAAGGCTTATTGCTTTGCTTAATATCATGCTCACCTCAGATGGCTGAGGTGAAGAGCCCATCGCAACGCGGCGCGGTGGGCTCACATTTTCATACAGTAGATGAACATTTCATTTCAGCATAGATGGTTTGACTGAAATATTATA
>JBBSYL010000018.1:0-15227 GCA_038045265.1 Nanobdellota archaeon
ATAGAATATTGTGCTAGAGATTTACGAGGGATAAACCTCTAAGGTGACAGTATCACATTGACAAAAGGTTTTTAAACTAACTTTTGTGCATTGAAATATGAATATAAAGATTTTAAGAGAAGAGAAGAATGAAATTGAATTGGAGTTGAATAATGTCACTATTGCAGAAATATTAAGGGTCTATTTAAATGAGCAAGGGATAGAATTTGCCGCCTGGAAGAGAGAGCATCCAAGCAAGCCAGTGACATTTTTGATAAAAAGTTCTGGAAAAACTATTGCGAAGGCTGTTGCTGAAGCTATTGCACAGATAAATAAGGACTGCGATTCCCTGCTTAAGGGTATAAAGAAGTAGTTATCTTTATTAAGATCAAATGATAAAATATTATAAGGAGGTAAAAAATGGGCTGTAATTGTAAAGTAACCGAAGCAGTTATTGCGATAGTTATAATAGTCTTTGCACTTTGGTCAGGTCTTTCTTGGGCTAAGTGGATAGTTGTTATTGCTGCTGTGTTGTTGCTCATCCATTCTTGCGCGTGCAAGAGCTGTGCTACAAGCATGAATGGGATGGCTTCTTCAAAGAAAAAGAGGAAGTAAATAAGCTATTATTTTTTGTTTAGTTATTTTTATATAGGTTGAGTAAGCCAGTTATGTATGGTTAAGATATCTGCTGGCAGTTATGATCTTAATAAATGGCTTTTTGGAGGGTATGAGAGAGATATAGTAACTGTCCTTTATGGAGATTCTGGAACTGGAAAAACAAACTTCTGCCTGCTTGCTGCAGTGTCACAGGCAAAAAAAGGAAATAAGGTTATATTTGTAGATACTGAAGGCGGATTTAGTGTTGAAAGAGTTAAACAAATAGCTGGGGAAGATTATGATATTGTTTTAAAGAATATAGTTTTGCTGAATCCTGTGAATTTTGAAGAACAGAAAAAATCTTTTGACAAATTACAAGAATATCTAAAGAAAGAAGTGAGTTTGATAATGGTTGATGGGATGACTATGTTGTATAGAATGGCATTTGCTGAGGCCAGAGAGAAAAATGAAGAAGAGCTAAAAAAAATAAATGTTGAATTGGTTAAGCAAATGCGGACGCTTGCTGAGATAGCAAGGAAAAGACAGATACCAGTTATTCTTACGAATCAAGTTTACAGCTGGGATGATGAGAAGAAGATGGTGGGGGGAGACATTTTAAGATATTGGAGTAAGTGCCATATAGAGCTGACAAATGATGCAGGAAAGAGGGTGGCATATTTGAGAAAACATAGAAGTTTGAAAGAATCAAGCTTAGATTTTCAGATATATGAGAAAGGGGTTAGGAAGAAGGGTTGGATTTAACTTTTTCGTTTATTTTTTTAATTAGATTATGAATGTTTTGCTCTGATTTTTCGTACATAATCTTTCCAATTATAAGTGTGCCGAATGTAATAATTAGGACTCCTGCTATAATTTTTGTTTCAGGAATTGAATGATAGACTACCAAATCTCTGAATAGGTCTATGAAATAATATAGGGGATTGATGTTATTTATCAGTGCTACGCTTGGTTGAGAGTTCATCCTATAGAAGATAGGGGTTATGAACCAGAGAGCCCTAGAGATAATTTGCCAGACGTAAGATGTATCTCTTATGTATAAATTGGAGATGAAAAATATAATTGCAATATAGTAGACAAATATTGAAAATATTACTAAGAGTGGGACGTAGAAAATTAGAGGAGAAAGGTCGCCTGTCACGAAAAGCATTATTGCTGCAAATACAATTATTTCGCCTAAATGAAGAAATAGGTGCTTCAATATTATGCTTCTTATCATTATGTCATAATTTGTCTTAGGGTTTTTGTCAAGCAAGTCTTTTCTTCTGTCAAGAGAAATAGATTCTCTGACTATGTTCTGGAAGAGTCTGAGAAGCATGAGCCCCATAAGAAGATATAGCGGGTAATATAGAATGTTTCTTCCAATTCTGCCTTGAAAGACAAAGAGCATAGCTAAAAAGATAACCAAAGGTTCTATGATGTACCAAATAAGCCCAAGTTTGCTCTCTTTCATTTTGTAGTCGAGACTTTTTTTAGCAACTTTTAAGCTGGATTTAAGATTTTCAAGGAAGCCCATGTTTTATTTAAGATAGTATGTTTAAATATCTTCTTTTGATTAAGGATGAATATTTGGCAAAGGATTTATTAACCTTAGTTTGGAGTAAAGCAAGGGAGACATCTTTTTTATTATAATACCTATCTGGCCTGCTTGTCTATCCAAAAAATAATAAATAATAGGTTGAGTATTTATTTTTTTAATCATTACAAGACGTTTTCTAATAGAAAGGTATATATGATAATAATATGTTTTTATTACGCTCCACCTATCTGCAGGTTTATGAAGTTTGTCGATGTCTAGTTTGTTGAATTTTTTTAGATTATTTTTCCATTGTTTGTGATGGAGGCTTTTGGGCTTCCAGGGTTTAATTTCCGGGGAACCTACAAAGTGAAGATTAATTCCTTTTATTTTTCCTATTTTTAAACCCATATCTTCTATTGCGGAAGGAATGTGCATGTTGTATGGCTTAGGTAAATAATGGGTGATTTTTTGGAAATATAGTCCTAGGACGCCTTCTTCTGTTTTTATTACTGAGCCATATTTTTTCTGAAATGCTATAATATCTTTAAATGTATTTTTATTAATTATATTTGTACTTAATGCTATTACCCCTGCATTGAACCCTCTCTTTTCCAAATCGTAGTTTGAAGCGATTTCTTTCTGTAGATTTCTTTCATTTTTTTCAACTCTACCCACAAGTTTCACCATCTTATGATTTAAGTTTCTGTCTTGGTAGCTTGATACTACATTAAAATCATGCACTTTTGAAAGTTTGTCGAGATCGGCCTTTACTAATATATCGCTGTCTAGGAAAAGAACATTTTTCCATCTTTTCATATTTTCTTTGAATATATAAAGCTTTGAACTTACTATATTTGGATGAGGACTTTTTAGACCGAATAAAGGTTTGCAGTTTTTTATGTAGATTCCTTTCTTTCTGAATTCTTCAAGTTCTTTTTCAGGTATTTTATATGAAAGAAGCAGGTAATCTCCTTTCCAACCTCCACTAAAATGTGCCCCTGCAAAGAGCTGTTTAGCCTGGTCTATGTTTTTAATGTCTGCGAGAGTTACAAGAACAGAATCTCTGTAATATTTTTTGGAGAGTATCTCTGTCCCGTTTATTTTGCCAAATATCTTTTCTGATAATTTTATAAGTTTTACATCTTTTACTGCTTCTCTAAATACTTCATGATGTTTATATGTTTTCCATCTTTGCAGAACCTTCATTTTTTCTGTATGGTTATTAAATTTAAGACCATCAAAGGAACTTCCATTTCCTATATTGGGAACTTGTTTAAAATTCTTATCTGTAAATTCCAAGCCAAGAGATTTAGATATTTTTTTTCTGTATGTTTTGCTTGAATACCAAAGATTGTAATTTATCACAAATTTATTTTTTAAGTAGTTTGTTTTGCCAATAAATTCTTTAGCGTAACTTTTCCAGAGACTTGAGATTTTTCTTGCATCTTTTTTTGTTCTTAAGGGAATTTTGTTTTGGGTAGTGTATTCTCTTTTTAGTCTGCTTGCAAAGAGATTATATGGGTCTCTAAGTATGAGAAGGTCAAACTTTTTCTTTGAAGAACCTATCCAAGAGTCACGATTTTTCTCAAATTTTTTAGTGGCTATTTCAGAAATCTTTTCGTCCTCATAATTATAAACTATACATTGTTTTTTTTCATGCAAACCGGACTTCTCTTTTTCAATATTTAAAGCAGAAGTATTGCTTCCTTGTTTTATACTATGTGAAAGAAAAGGATTTTTGTTTGGAGAAACATGGTTTAAGATGCATATTTTTCCTTTGAAATGGCCTAAGAGCCAGTTGATTATTGGGTGATTGCCTGTTCTCTGCATTCCAATTACTCTGAATTCATATTCATTGATGTAATTTCCCCTTTTTTCTTTAATTTTCATGTTGCTTTTTTATTTCTTCTTTTATCTTTTCGATAAATCTTTTAGTGTCAAATTTTTTTGCTTGTTTGAGGCAGGCATTTTTGTATTTTTCAGGTTTTTTACCTATTGTTTTTATTGCATTTATTAGTTTTTCGGTGTTTATATCATTTATTAAAAGCCCTGTTTTACCGTTGATTATGGTCTCTTTGTAGCCTCCTTCGTTTGGTGCTATTACTGGCTTTCCTGATGCCATTGCTTCTACAGGAGTCATTCCGTAATCCTCTTTATAAGATGTTGTGATAAAACCCTTGCACTCTGAATATAGTTTAATTAATTTTTTCTGGTCTATCCAGTGGAGAATTTCTACATTGTTTGGTTTTATTCTTTTTATGTAATTCGCGTATGATTTGAAATGTTTTGAGCCTTCATAACTTCCAACTATTACCAACTTTTCTTCTGGCATCTCTCTAAATGCTTTTACCTGCATATCGACCTTTTTATGGGAGATTAGTCTGTTTACCGACAACCAGTAATTCTTATTCTTTTTATATTTGTATTTTGTTGTTTCAGTTGGAGGATAAATTACTGTAGAATCTCTAGAGAGGTATTTTTTTACTCTGTTTTGCACATTTTTTGATATTGCTACTATTTTATTTATATTTTTTATGTCTTTTTTATTTATTGCCCTTCTTATTCTGACCCAGAGGTCAAAAAGTAGTCTGCCTCTCCAAGGTACAGTATTTTCTCTGGTATATCTATAAAGGTCGTATATTTCTCTTGTTGGGGAATAAACATACCATATGTTTGGTTTATTGTGGAGTGCTCCGGAGAGGGCCCAGTCGCCAGCGATTATGTAAAAATCATATTTTTTCTTTAGGTTCAATTTTCTGAACTTCCAGTATGCAAATTCTTGTCTGAAGGGGGCATTTATTGGTATTTTTCCTATTGAATATATTTTTATATCATCAAAGCCCATTTTTTTTATCTTTTCTTTGTCAATATTTGTAGTGTAAATATCTGCTTTTAATTCTCTTGCCAAGATTAAGTCAACATATTCTGCTCCGCCTATGTTGTCCATAAAATTGTGGAAGATGGCTATTCTCATTTTAATTTTTATCATATTTTAGTTTAAAAAAGTATATATACTGCGTTTTAAGGTTTGTTCTTAGAGTAAAATGGCAATTTTATGTAAAAAGTGCAGAGAAAAAGGATTAGAGTTTACTGCTCCGGAGGATCTAGATGTACTTGTTTGCTCTTATGGGGGTGTTGGGACAACTCTTTTCATAGACTTTATCTCAAAGTATAAAAGGGTAAATTGCGTTGATGATTGTGATAGGTATAAGCATTTAATAAATCCTCCAAATGTTCAAAAAAAATGTTTTAAGGCAATATACCTTTTTGGGGATCCTATAGCTTCTTTAATCTCTTTGTTTAGGAGAAATTATCAGAATGCGCATGCTGAGAAAATTATGGATATTGAAGATTGGGATAAAATAGCGAGCTTAGAGAATATAGATAAATATGCATCAGAAGAGTATGATTTGTTTAAATTTAAAAGACATTTTGATTTGTGGAAGAATTCTAAGACCGATTATCCTGTACTTTTTGTAAAGTTTGAAGATTTGTGGAAGAATATGGGAAAAATACTTGATTTTTTGGAAATTCCTAAATCTGCTTTGCAGGATTTTCCAAAGCAGAGAGAAAGAGAGTCCAAATTGAGTAGCTTAGATAAAAAAACAGCGGAAAGTTTAAAGAGAATTTATGGCAAATTTGCTGAACAAATAAAAAGAGAAAAATCTCTTTTCTTTAATAAATATAAGAAAAAAAATGAGATTATAGGGAAGAAAAAAGTGAATCTTTTAATTCAGTATTATAAGGATGATATGCCAGAAAGACAAAAAGAATTAGAAGAGTGCATAAAAAGAAACATAAATGATAATGGTATAGACAGAATATTCATGTTTTTTCCTAAAGAGGTAAATGCGAGCCATATTAAAAGTAAAAAGGTGAAGAAAATTTTTCTTAGAAAACAGTTAACATATTGGGATTGCTTTAATTTTGCAAATTCGAGACTTTCTGGAGATATATGTGTAATTGCCAATACCGATATTTATTTTGATGAAAGCTTGGCTATAGTGAGCAGAGCCAATTTTAGAAATCTTCTTATTGCTTTAACAAGGCATGACATAATGCCTGATGGAAGTGCTGGATTAATGAAAAATCCTGTTAAAAGAGATAAAGAATATAAGAAAATAGATCCTGCACATTCCCAAGATGTTTGGATATTCAGGCCGCCAATTGTGAAGTCAGAATCTAATTTTATAATGGGCAGGGCAGGATGCGAGAGGGCGCTTGCGCGGGAACTTTTGAATAAAAAAATAAATGTAATCAACCCAAGTTTGATAATAAAAACCTATCATCTTCATTTAACTCAGAAGAGAAATCCAGAGTTTAATGAGTCTTATATAAAAAGAGAAATTGTGTCTCCTTTGCCTCCCTCAAATGTTATTCCATTAGATTATTATCCTGAATTAAAAGAGGTATCCAACATTAAAGAAATGGTAGAATTTATTAAAAAGATGAAAATTAGTTTAAGTGTATAGTAAGTTTTATATATGCTATTATTACCCAATTTTTATGATAGATCAAATGTCTAGAGAAACGAAGTATCTTCTTTTAGGGGCCGTGCTTTCTTTAGTAGTCATTATTGCGACTTTAATTATTTATATGAAATTTGGGTTGGTGGCTATACTAATTATGATTATGGCGATTATGCTTGGAGCTATATTGCTCTGGGCTGTTTTTTACATAAGGTTGCAACACAATATAGATTCTAAATATGTTAAAATACAAAGAGAAATTAAAGCACAAATCTATGAAGGGATGGGGGATGGTGGGGAGATGCAAAAAAGATTTGTGCTTGTTCTTGATAAGCTAGTTGAAATCTTGAATAAACCTAAAAGTAAAAAAAGAATAAAAAATTAATCTTTGTGTTTAATTCCTAGAATTGAAAGCATAAACGATGAAAAGAAAGTTTGGAGGCCTAAGATTATTAATGTTAAAGCAAGAACGGAGCTTTTTACTTCATTTAATTCTCCGAAACCTGAAGAGACCCATTTTATAAGGGTTGAGATAAATATTGCAAGACCTATTATAATAAGAAACAAAGAAGGTAGGGCAACTTTTTCTATAGTAATTGATTTGTGTAGCGATTCTATTAATTTACTTCTTTCTCCTAAGTGAACCAAGGCATAGGACTTTGCGAATAGAGCAAATATCATTAATTGATAGCCTATAATTAAAATAAGGGAAGAAGCGAATATAGGGTGAACATAAAATTGGCGTCCTAGTATAAGAGGATTAGTTGAATAGAAAATTATTAGAGTGAGAAGACCCAATATGGAAAGTATTGCTCCAGGGAGAAGGAATAGGAAAAGAGGAGAGTAAAGAAGCATAAATCTTAAATGTCTCCAGCCGTCTGCGAATGATTTTAATTTTGATTCGCCTATTCTTCTGCTATAGTTTATTGGTAATTCTTTAATTTTCAATTTATGTTTTATCGCCTGGATTATCATTTCTGATGCGAATTCCATGCCTGTTGTTCTTAAATTTAGTTTTTCTAAGGAAGACTTTTTGACTGCACGCATACCGCAGTGAACATCATTGATTTTTGCCCTGAATAGGAATCTTAGAATGAATGAAAGTATTGGATTTCCAAGATATTTATGATGAAGGGGCATGGAGTTTTTTTCCATACTGCCTTTGAATCTATCTCCTATAACAAAATCGTTGCCCTTTTTTAATTCCTTTAAAAATCTTGGAATTTCTGAAAAGTCGTATGTGCCATCTGCATCAGCCATAAAGATGTATTTGCCTAACGCATGAGGAAAGGCAGAAAGGTATGCGTTTCCATAACCTTCTTTATCATGCTTGATTAACTTAACTTTTAATTTTTTAGCTATTTCTGGAGAGGAATCTGAAGAAGAATCTGAGACAATTATTTCTGCTGAAATGTAGTTATCTTTTAAAACTTTTTTTATTTTTTTTATGCATGATGCTATGGCTTTCTCTTCGTTTCTTACAGGCAGGATTATTGATAGTTCAGGCTTCATTTTTATAAATAAAATAACTATTTCTTGTTTGTATCAATGGCCATCCGCAATTCAAAGGTTCTTTTGACAAAATTAATGATGCGTTGTTTTTATTTAAAATCTCCTGTTGAATATTGCAGTCAGAAGTTGTGTAAAATTTATTTACGTCATCTCTGTTTCCGTAAAAGAAAAGGGAAGCTACAGGGTCATGATTGGAAATTGCATACATTGCAGAGCCGAGTGAGGGGAATGCCATCACGGTTGATTTGTTGAATTGTTTAAGATAAGATAATACTTCGTAATCTTCTCCATCTATAAGCTGGTAAAGGCCTATTTGTTCTGGCACTGAATTGTAAGATATAAATGTAAGAATAAAAGTTATTATTGAGATAATAATTATTAAAATCTTTTTAGTTCTTTCAGTTATTGAATAAGGAGAATTTATTTTTGAGATTATATAATTTAATCCGAATGCGCTTAGAAAGGGGAGGGAAATAGCAAAATAGTAAGCATTTCTTTGATATGGAGATAAATAGGAGACATCAAATATTCTGAAGAATATTATAGAAAGCAGAAGAATTACAGGCCAGATAAGATAAAGTAGATATTCTTTTCTTTGTTCTTTATTTTTACAAATTATACAAAAACCGAAAATTGCAAGGAAATACCCTATTGCACTATAAACTTCAAGAGGAGAATTAGAGAGCTCAAGAACGCCCCATCCTTTTTTGAATTGAAGATCTGAAAATAAAGTTGAAATTGATTCAATTAGGGGCAGGTGAGAGACAGATGAATAAAAAATTAATCCAGCTAAGGGGACTAATAAGAACAGGGAGAAGAACTTCCACTCTGTTTTTATAAATTTTATATTAAATAGAGAGTAGATTATTAGAATTGGAAATGCGAATAATACTGCGACTGCGTGGATCGGGAGGAGAATAAGCATTATTAATAGGGAATAAATAATGTATTTCTTGCTTTGATTTTTAATACCAAAATCAAAAAAGTACATATAAAGAAAGATAAATGGGAGTGAGAAAGTTAAAGGTGTGAAAAACCATAATCCAAGAAGGTTGACATTGCTTTTTAGGGAGGCAAAGAAAATTATTGAAATTATTGCAATAAGATAGTTATTTGTTTTTTTGTAAATTACGTAGAATAGTACTAATGAAGTAAGGGTGGCCCAGGAAGCAGCAAAAAACTTATATGCTAATACAATGTTCATAAATTTTGAAAGGAAGAGTAAAATAAGCTGAAATCCTATCCTGTATGAAAATTGACTGGAGGAATATTCTCCATTGTCCATTTTTTCTGCTTCTGCAATATGGTGCCATTCATCTATGTGTAAGGGGTATGGATAGGAGTAGTGCGGGGTGTAGACTATAAGCGCTGTAGCAAGTATTATTAAAATAAGAATGATTTTCTGGTTTTTATTCATTAAGCTGATATTGATTTATTGTTATTAAAGGTTATTGAATTTGATTTTCATTTTAACAGTTCAATAAGGTTGTTTCTATATTGGACAGGCGAAGAAAGAAAATGAATAAAAGTGTTTTTTAATCCGTTTTTTTCTAAGTATTTTCTTGCTGAAGGGACTAGCCTGTAATATGCGAATGTGTTGTCTGCAAGATGGGGAGTTGCTTTTATATTCTGCAATGTTTTTTTATAGCCTTGTATTTTTTCTTTTTCTCCAAGTTCAATTAGAAGATGTTCAGATGCAGATACTGAAAATGCCTCCAATGCTTCTTGCATAGCTGGAGAGTCCTCTTTTTTTGGAAAATGTGCGCGGATACCTGCCCTATATATTGAAGTGTTGAGATTTTCTGCCATAGGAGAAATTAATGAGTCATGACCTGCCATTGAACAGAATATATAGAAATCTTCTGGGTTTTCTCCTGAGAAGAACTGGGTAAATCCTCCTGCGAGATGCACCGCAGTTGGAATTGTAAAACTTTCTTTTCTATTTTTAACGTTGAAACCCTTTGCTAAAGTTAATTCTATTCTGCTATGTCCGAGAATTCTTCTTCCATGGTATTCTGCTGAAAAATTTTCGCCTTTTTTCAATTCCTGCCAAGGAGATTTTGGCATATATGGAACAATAGGTTTTACAGCTGGATGATTTCTCATGAATTCATCTACTAATGTGCAGTATTCAAGAGAGGAACTATGGAATTCTGCCTCATCTACTATGCCTGCAGTTCTTTGATAAAAGAATACTTCTGCTTCATCCCAGCCTAGATTTTCAAGTCTTTTTTGTATTTCATCCTTCATGCTTTTAGGTCTCTTCTCTTGAGATTCTATTATATCTTTTTTTGATACATCTAGTTCATCTGCTTTTAGAATTGATGTGGGACCTATTTGTATGGGGTTAATTTTAGCGAAGTCTGTTCTTTCTGGATTTTCAGTAAGCTGTTTTAAAAGTGCGTCTTCAGGTCTATAGAAAATCCACTTGTTTGCTTCTTGGAGAGGTTTATCTGCCAATATTGAAGTACTTACTATTAGAGGAAGAGTGCTTATGAATTGTCTTCTTGAAATTATCATGAGAAATTAATCAATATATGGTTTTTAAATCTGTGTAGTTTGTGACATCGATGGGCAAAATTGAAGTTTTCATCACTTTTTTCCTGTGAAATAGCAAATAATTAAATGTTTTTTTCAGAAAATTAAAAAAAACATTTAAATACTAATGCTAAATAGATTAGATGTATATGGAAAAGAGGAAGGGATTGCTTATCATTGTTTTTGTTCTTGTAGGTTTAATGTTAATCGTGCCGTTTGCTTCAGCTTTTTCTTTTGGTGATTGGTTCAAAAAAGTTTTTAGAGGAGAGAAAGAAGCGCAGTTGAGTCCTGCTGAAAACACATTTGATTCTGGGAATGCTTTGTATAACGAGCTGATTTCATATTATAATTTTGAGGGAAATGTGAATGATGTTAAGAATGTGAATAATGGAAATGCTTATACAGGAACACAGCCAGGCATTAGTTATGTGGATGATTCTGGAAGCAAAGCGGGAAGTTTTAATGGAAATTCGAGAGTAGATGTTGGAACTAGAATTGCAACTGCTCCTGCTTTTTCCCTTTCTACATGGATAAAATTTAATAATATTCAGAGTAATCCAGTTATTTACGGAGAAAGTCAAAGTAGTGGACTTATTTTTGCCTTTGGAATAAATAATGGGAAGATAGGGATGTGGAACTGGAGAAATGATAGGGCTGGAAATTGGGCAGGAGGCACTTCAAGTACTTCTTTGGTTAATGAGCAATGGTATCATGTTGCCGTAACATTTAGTAGTTCGAATGAAATGAAGATTTATATTAATGGGAATTTAGATTCTACAACTGCAATTCCAAATGGTCCAAGTTATGGAGTAAGTGTTAATTATGCGGGAATAGGCATGCAAAAACAGGGAAGTTCATTTGTTACTACAAATGCTCTTAACGGGAAACTTGATGATGTTATGATATTTAATAGAGTATTAAGTGCTGATGAAGTTGTACAGGTTAATAATAGCGGGAGATTGACTAGTTCTGGGGGAGGTGGAGAAGTTTTTGGCTCTTTTGAGGCTAACTTTTTAGAATCTGGAACAACAAATGAAATTGAGCCGGTCGTATTGAATAGTATTAAAAATTCTTCTGGTTTTGAGTTTAAAGGAACGGCAAATTGTGCATTTATTGGAGGAGTTAATTCTAATCCAAGAATTTCGTATGTACTTAGGTGTTCTGGATTGAAGCTAGGGGTATATACTATGAATGTAAGTACACAGAGTTATCAAGACAAAATATTTTCACTTACTATTGATGTTACTCAGAAAATTTATACTTCTATTGGAATGGTTAAGGTGAGTGCTACGCCAACTTGCACTGACAGCGACGCTAATTCTTTGATTCCAGATGGAAGAAATTATTATGTTAAAGGGAATGCAACACTTGGAACTGGCTCTTTAGTTGGTGATGGATGTATTGTGAGTAATGGAGAGAATAATGGCTATCTTAGAGAAATTACATGCGATTCTAATAGTCCTAGCGGATTTACAATGAACGATTATAATTGTCCTAATGGGTGTAATAATGCGAGATGCGACCCAACATATCATCCGGCAGATATAAATAAAGATTTGAAGATTTCGGCAGGCGAGGTTACTGCTTATGGAAATAATTTGTATAAAGATTCTGCTGGTGAGATTTGGAGGGGTGGAGAATCTTATAGATGGGATGAAAGTGCTAAAATGTGGGTTCCTTTAAGATTTACAAAAGATTTTACATATTATGATAAGAAGGGAGGAAATGATTTCCATCGTTATGTAACTTTAAGAGATAGTGTTTATGGCGACTTTTACAATTTGAGCTTTGATATTAAACAAAATGCACAAAATAATAGAAATGAAACAGATATAGGAAGCAATGTTTGGAATGAGCCCGTTACTGGAATAACTATTGCGACTAATAAAGCTACTGGAGATTTGGTTTATATTGGAAATGTAACATTAAAGATAATTGATGTGCGCAAGAATGCTACTGATTCATGGGTTGTTGTAGGATTAGAGGAAAGAGTCTTGTTTAACTTGGTTTCTATTTCGGGCGGGGGAGGGAATACCCAATTAGCATGCCAGAGATTAGTTGCATTTAAAGGTGTATTGCCGAGTGCTTTGAGAGATTATAATCTTGTAGGTCAGGAAACTGATGAAATAGTTACGGGGCTCAATAGTTACATAAATATATATCGAAATAAGAATGACGCAAATGATGTTGTTGCAACTGGGATAATTGTTTTGGATGATTCTTCTTCAAGTATAAAAGACCACTATTTATTTACTGAAGAGATAAGAGGAGATAACTTCTGGGAGCTTGGAAGAGGAGATAGGGACTACTATCCTAGCGGGGGAAATTATCAATATTATATTTTTGGAGAAGATGGTAGAGTTTATCATCTTTGGTATAATAAAAATGTAATTGTTTATCTTGCTAAAATAGATGATAGTGAAAGTAGGAGAAGTATTAATGAAATAAAAGATATAGTTGAGAGTCTTAGAGATAATAATCCTAAAAGTGTTATAGATTATAGTTTGAGAACAAGAGAATTTTTGAATTTGACTAAAAATTATATGGTTGCTTGTCCTTCTCAAGTTAGTGAGACATGTGAGCCAAACTGGCTTAAGAAGACAGAACCTGCAATATGTCCTGAATATGGAAGACAGAAAATTATTTATGAAGACTCTCGAAGATGTGATGTAGGAAAGAATAAGGAATATGAGCAGACATGTGAGCCAGGAATGTGTTCTGGATGTTTAATTCCTAATTTATTAAAGTCGAGCTTTGAAGGAACAGATAATTTGGGAGCTAAACAATGTATACCATATGGGACAAGACTTGCTCAACAGAAAGATACGGACAATAATGTTTTGATTGGTGAGGGGTATAGAGAAGAGCCGGAAAATGCGTATACGATTACAATTCTTGATGCACAGACAGCCACATTTAAAGTTGAAAGTTTAGTTCGTGCTAGTGATGGTTCTATAGAATCGAGGAAGACCATTTTTGATAAATATTTGTATATTGGGAAAACATATGAAGTTGATTTTGAAAGTTATACCGTTTCATTCAAGGTTAGAAAGATTGTGCCTTCAAGTGAGAGTGAGCCAGTTGCATATGTAGAATTGAGTGTATTGGAAGCGTTTGATGCTTTCTGCAATTACAATGGAAATGTATTAGAGCAGAAAGGAGATGATGCATCCTGCCAGAATAATTATGAGTGTTCAAGCAATGAATGTAGGGCAGGGCAGTGCGTGAATAGTTATGTTCAGGGAGCGAGCAGTGCAAATATATTAGTTAAGATATTGTGCTTCTTGTCTAATCCTATAAGTGATGTAGAATATAATCAGTGTTTGAGTGAATATAGTGGTGGGGGTTCTGGTGGTTCAGGTGGGTCTGGAGGCGGTGGTTCTGGCGGAGGAGGCGGAGGAGGCGGTGGGGGAGGAAATATAGGAGGCCCTAGCTTATTTAGCTTGGTTGAAGATGGAGATTTCAGTGTTAAAATTAATGTGCCTATGGTTAGCGGAGATGCGAGTTTTAATGTTCTCTATGGAGATGGAAATCAATTTATGGGCTTAGGAAAGGATGTTGATGAAAGATTAGCAGGAAGTAATGAGAATACTTTGCGATTTGAAGATAAGAAAAATAATGCTGATTATCATAAATATGTTGTTGTTTCAGATGAGGTTAGCAGAGAAAGTTATTTGTTAAGTTTTAAACCTCGTCAAGATACATCTAATAATAGAAATGAGACTGATATCAAGAACGAAGTTACAGGAGAAACTATAACTCCAGATAAGATTGCAGGAGATGAAGTTACGATTGGCAATATTAATTTTAAGATACTCAATATTGGTGTAAATATAACAGATGAATTGGTTTTGATTGAAGCGAGAGGGGGAACTGTTTTTAATACTATTTATGATACGAACGGCAATAGTCTCAATTATGTTGATGAAATAGAAAATAAATTGGGCGGTAATGCAAATGGCGAATTGGATGTTAATATTTTAAATTCTTCTGAAGCACAGGCACAAACTTGGAGGATAAGGTGGGATCAGAACAGAGAAATATCTGTTGGTTGTACTTTTGGGTGTAGCAGTAGCGGTTCTGGAGGCGGTGGGTCGGCTTAAGGAGAGGTTGTAATGGGGAATAAGTTTATAGTTTTGTTTTTTCTTTTAGGGATTGTTAGTTTGGGAGTTTTTGTAAGTGCTGTTTATGATGAAACTGATAATATTGATGGTGTTAGCGGTTTAGATGATGTTAATAGAATTGGTAACGATTTTAATGGTTTTAATAATATTAACAGCGTGGAAGGAATTGTTAATACGCAGAGAATGATAAGAGATGCAGAAGGAAATGTTCTTTCTACGAATATTATTGGAGAAGAGGGAGTGATTAATAATGTTGATAGAATTGGTGGAATTGATGAGCAGATTATAGGCAGGGACGAATATTATGGATATATAGTTGAGTTTGAAGAAAAGCCTGTAAAGGTGAAAGAGACAGAATTGAAAAAAGAATTGAAGAGAAATAGTGTAAGACCTGCATTTACTAAGACATTAGTAAGAGCATTTGGAGGAGTTACTAGTGAAAATCAATTAACTAGTAAAGTTGCACAGCAA
>JBBSYL010000018.1:15327-16448 GCA_038045265.1 Nanobdellota archaeon
CATGAGGATTTGGGATCTACCACTCCTTTGGATAGAGATTATACCTTAATAGGAGATTATCTAGAATCTACAGCATTGTCTATTGGAGGTGACCGTTTGGCGTATGTTTCAAAAAAGAATATCTTTTTATATTCTTTTAATGATAAAAGTAAGACTGAATTTAAAAATCCATTCGATAAATCTTTTTCAAACATTGATTTGGATTCAGATTATTTAGCATATACTTTTTTAGAAGAAGATTATTCTTATCCTATTTACCTATATAATTTTAAGACGGGCGATAGTACTTTTGTGGATGATATGACTTGGAAAGGTGAAGGAGGTTATCTGTCTTTTCTTTATTTGGGGGCAATTGATGTAGAAGATGGGTTTTTAGTATATCCTTTAGGCGAGAGATATGATTTTGTGAAGAATAAGATGGTATTGAGTCTCTGGGTTTATGATATTGCAAAAAATGAAAAAACTAAGTTAAATGGTGAATGGATTGGCTCCGTTTTGCCCGCCATTATAGAAGATAACAAGGTGTATTATAATGATAAAACTGCTGTTACAAACTCGGATATGGGGGCCATGACTATCTATGATCTCAATACTAAAGCATATCAAACTAAATCCTTGCCTGGTTTTTATCTTCTTTTGGATGTTAAAGATAACTCTGTAATCTACTCTACAGTTCAGAGTAAGGTTTATAGAGTATACAATCTTGAAACTGATACTTATTTTGATCTTTACTCTAAGACAGTTGATGGAGTTTCTAAAGAATTGCAAAGCTCAACAATATTTCAGACAAAATCTATCTCTAAACCAAATTTTGTAATCTCATTCATACCTAGTTTACGTCATGCAAAATTTGGAGAGGGAATTATTTTTTATGAAGATGAGTCAACAATATCTTCGAGTAGCGATATTTTAATTTACAATTATAGTGCTAATTCAATAGACCAACTTACTTTACGTAGTGAAGTTATAGGGTTTGATTCTAATAAAGACAATATTGTCTGCTTTATCTCAGAGATAGATTTCAAAGTTAAATGTCATGAATACTCTCCGAACAATGATTACGAACTGCCTTCACAAATAGACACATTTAATTCAAAAGTAATTGGAGGATATGACTTTAC
>JBBSYL010000018.1:16548-19718 GCA_038045265.1 Nanobdellota archaeon
GCTTTGCTTAAACAAAAACATAGTGATTGGACTCCTGAAGATTTTAAGAATGTTTTGAAGGGGACAGCTAAAGATTTAGATAAGAAGGTTATTGAGCAAGGAAGTGGGAGAATACAGATTAAGAATGCAATAGATATTGTAGGTAAACCTTTGAAAGTAGAATTGCTGACTAAAGGAATAATAAAAGGAGTAGTCGGAATTAAAGCTAATGTGGTAGATAATGGAAACTTTAAGGATATTGAATTATATTTCAGAGAAAGTGAAACTGATTTAGAACAATCAATATTTTCTTCTAATAAAATCCCAGAGGATGATTTTCTTATGAATTTTGATAGTTCTACATTAGAGTCTGGAAAAGATTACGAGCTGGTTTTAGTAGTCCATGATTTAGATGGCAATTCATGGAAAGATGTTTCTTTTGTAACTCCATTGAATGTTTTTCTTGATATTAATAAAAGTGAATTTTTCATGAAAAAAGAAAGAGTGGCAATAAAGGGTACTGCCTTTTCTGGTTCAATGAATAAATATGAAATTTCTTATAATAATTATGGAGAAACTGAAGAAAGTACTATTGCTATAGACTTAGTTAATGATGGAAGAAATTCTGTTATTGAAGGTACTCTGGGCTATTTTGATTTTAGAAAAGTGGATAATGGTTTTTATAATTTGATACTTAAGGTTTATTCTGGTGATGGTACTTCAATGTACAGCAGGATAGTTATGTATGAACCAAACAGTGTAAAAAGAGGTTTGCCGATTGGGGAAGTGCAGAGTATTTTTGGTTACCCTGTTGTTGTTCATGAACCAATTATATCGGATGTAAACAGCGATGGAAAGGCCGAGCTTGTTGTTTCAAGTTTTGATATTAAAGATGAAAAAAATAGAGTTTTTCTATACGATATTAATGGGAAAGTAGATAGTTGGCCATATGAGTCTGTAATAGAAGGATGTCCTAATTTTGTTACTACATATAGACTATTAGATAGCATACCCATTCTTATTAATAATATGATTGTTATTTCTGATAGTTGCGGATTGACTTTTTTAAACAATGATGGAGAAGTCAGTGAGAGTTTTGAGTATCCTTTTGAGACACGTCCTAATTATATTTCTTATGCTAATGGAAAAATTGGAATTAGGGATAGATTTTCAAATTCTTTCAGATTTATGTCTTTGGAAGGTGTAGAGACATCCAGAATATTATTTAATGAGGATGTTCCAAATTCTCCTCATTTTTATGGAGATTTCAATGGGAACGGAGAATTGGATATAGCTACTATTTCTTGGGATAATCTTCTTATCTTTGAATCTGACGGAGATCTTTTGCTAAAAAAGGCAGTAAGCGGTGGAAATTTTATTTCGGCAGATGTTAATTTAGATAGAAAACAAGAGATAATTTTTAGTGAAGATGGCACCATACATGTTTGGAACGAAACTGGAGATGAATTGTTTGGATGGCCCGTAGTTAGTAGTAGTATTAGTGTTGGTAGTCTTTCCGTAGGCAATTTATTAGGCGATGAGGAGCTGGAGATTATATCTTATAATAGCTATGGAAAAATTGGTATATTTGATAGTGGGGGGAAATTAGTTAGAGAAATTCCTCTTAATATGCGGTCTGAATATGTTTATGTTTCAACTTATGATTTTGATGATGACGGATATCACGAGTTAATATATGTTGATAATATAGGTATAGGACGAGACCTTTTTGAACCGCTCTATGTTATTAAGGTTGTTGGTTTGGGCAGTTCTTTGGAGGAAGAATTTGTTTTGGGGAATAGACGGATAGATACTCACTTGGGCAAATATCATCCAATTGTAAATGATTTTAGTGGGGGTGGAAAAGCAGAAATTGCCCTTACATATTATCCATTTATCAAAGGAGATAGACATGTTTATACAGATTTTGTTGCAACAGATTATAGTTTTAAGGAAGAGAATATAGGTTGGCAGATGTTTGGACACGATGCCCAGCATACAGGATGTTACGATTGTGTGCAGGCAGAAGTAATTGATAATAGAATATATCACTCTGCTGACAACAATACCGATGGAAGAATAGAGATAAATGAAGTTACAGCATATGGAAGTGCAAATGGACAGAAAAATTCTAATTTTTCTTCTGCGAGTTACATATGGAAGAATGGAGAAGTGTATGATGATAGAAATATAGGAGTTGTTGGTGAAAATAATTATATGGTGTTTGTTCCTTCTTCTTTGATTGGAAAGGCATTTTCATGCAGTGTTGAACAATTAAAAGGAGATTTAGATAATAGTAAGGTATATGATAATTATGATTTGGATTTAATTAATTCTTATTTTGCTGGAGTGTTTGAAATGAATAATCCTATATGTATGGATGTTAATGGGAATGGAGAATTAGGAGTATCAGATGTTGTTGAACTTAAGAATTTAATTGCTGAAAGTGGGAAGAAACCATTAATATGTGGGAATTACGGAGATGTTAATAATGATACCAGGATTGGAGAAGATGATAAAGAATTAATAAGGAAAGCAGTATTAAGAGAGATTGAATTTACTAATGAACAGAATAAAAGTGCAGATGTGAATAATGATGGAAATGTTAGCACACTAGATATTGCATATATTAGAAGATATTTGAATGATGAAATAGATACTTTCCCTGTTTGTGCTATCTTGTTAGAATGTACTGATACAGACAGATTTGACATAAATACCTTTGGAAAAGTAACTGATAAGGGTGTTGAGTATAATGATGAATGTGTTGGTGATAGAAATGTAAAGGAATATACTTGTAGTGCTTCATTACTAGGGATAATTGGAAAGAAAGAGGTTAAATCAACGATTAAAGAGTGTCAGGTAAGATGTGATTCTGGAAAGTGCGTTGAGCAGGATGTTAATATACAGAGGGCGTGCGTGGATGATGATGTTAATAATGATTTGACTAGATATGGAAAAGTGTTTTATCAGGGGCAGGAATATGGAGATAAATGTGCGGAATCTGGATTAAGCGTTAAGCAGTATTTCTGTGCAGATGATACGTTAAGGAATTTTGTGAAGAGATGTGCAAATGGAATGAGATGTGGGAATGGGATTTGTGCTTGATTTACTTTAGTAATATAATTCCTTAAAAAAGATTTAAATATATTGGTTGGTTTAGTGAATCATGAAAGGTATTGCTTTTAAAG
>JBBSYL010000019.1:0-17563 GCA_038045265.1 Nanobdellota archaeon
GAATTGGAACTATACTTTATCTAAAATTTAAGACTTTATTTTTAGGTTCTCCCTATGCAAGCAGAAATAGAGGGTATCGGAAAGTACCTCACAGAGTTTAAGCTTTAATTGAAGAAGATTGTACATTACAAACTACTCAAATATCACGTTTTAAGATAAAATGTAATGTACAAAAAAGAAATTATAAAAATCACTTCAAATATGTTTTATATTCTTTAATATATCTCTTAAAAAACCAATGCAAAAATGGAGTTTCTTCCTTCTTTGTCTGACTTCTTTCAAGAGCAGTATAATAGCCATCCCTTTTATCATAAGGAATATCAAACATAGGATATCCAAACTTATTCAAAACAAAATTCATCATTAATCTAGATATTCTTCCATTTCCATCTCCAAATGGGTGAATTGTAACAAATTTAAGATGAACAAGCGCAGCTAACTCAACAGGATTAAGCTTATTTTCATTCTTTTTATACCAATCAAAAAACTCGTTTAATAGGAAGTCAATCTCTGCAGGCATAGGAGGAACAAATTTACTCATAGATATTACAACTTGATGAGTCCTTGTCTTTCCAGCGATATCAGGTTTAGTCCTTTCAAATAATTTCTTATGCCAATATAGCACAATCTGCATAGAGAGCCCACCATTATGCTTTAACATCTCATAAAAAACATTCTTATGTGCTTCAGCTTCTAAAACATCATTAATTGGCTTATTATCTGGAGTAATTCCTCTTTCAAGCAATTTTGCAGTTTCTCTTAAACTCAAAGTAGAACCCTCTATTCTCTGAGTATTATAAGTAAACTTAACTGCAAATGTCTCTTTAGCCTTTACTCTAGAAGAAGGAGGCATAATTTTCTGTTCATTTTTATAATTGCTTTTAATTTTATCAAATACAGAAAACCATTTTTCTTTATACAAATCAAAGATAAATTTCTTCTTTATTTTATCAATATCTTTAGGTATCTCCTTTCCAAGATAGACTTCTTTCTTTACAACATTTTTTCCTTCACGAACACTATGCTCTAAGTAGTAGTATTCTTCATTTCCTACTTTTCTTTCTCTTATATTTACCATAGAATATATTACCCCTACATATATATAAACCTTTCTATTTAAGATGAAATGTAGGGGTAAGCAGTCTTATCCTTTAAAAGTCTAAGCGCTGGATTAAAGGGTAAGTACCCACACCGAGCACTTATCCCAAAGTCCGCTATCTCTGCCTATTCAGGCGTTGGACTTTTATACAAACGCCCGGACCAAACATAAGGTACAAAACCCTGCTACCAAATACGTCTACACAGAAAGACTTATATATAATGTAGACGTACATATATCATGGCTTACACAGAAATAAAGCAAAGAAATGAAAATCAATATTTCTATAGAGTAATATCTGTAAGAAATAATAATGAAATAGGTAAGAAGAGAATTTATCTAGGATTAAACTTAGAAAAAGAAGAACTAAAAAGCAAAGAGATAAAAGCAGACAAAGAACTCATTAAAATTAAGATAAATAAAAACATAGACAAAATAAAACCTAAGATTTTAAGTGTGTTAAAGAAATATAAAATAAAAAAGGCATCCATTTTTGGAAGTTATGCCAGGGGAGAAAATAAGAAAAGTAGTGATATAGACATATTGATAGAACAGTCAAAAGGAATGGGATTAGAGTTCGTAGGTTTAGCACTTGATTTAGAAGATGCTCTAAAAAGAAAAGTTGATTTGGTCAGCTATGGAGGAATACACCCGCTTATAAGAAAGAATATATTGAAAGATAAAAAGGTGATTTTAAATGGATGAAAAAATAAAGATTTATTTAACACATATCCTTCAAAATATAGAAAAAGTAGAGAAATTTTCTAAGGGATTAAACAAGGAAGGTTTATTCAATGATGAATTAAAGCAATATGCTATCATAAGAGCAATTGAAGTTATAGGTGAAGCAGCAAAAAACTTATCCAATAATTTTAAGGAAGAAAATAAAGAGATACCTTGGAGGGAAATCATTGGTTCGAGAGACAGAATAATTCACCAATATTTTGGAATAAATATGGAAACAATTTGGCAAATTATAAAAAATGACCTTCCTAAACTAAAAAGAGATATAGAAAAGATATTATATTCTGTAAATAAAAAGGAAGAAAAATAATGAAACAAGAAGAACTAGAAAAGAAATATGGAAAAGCAATTATAAAAAAGATAATTAGAGAAGGTTACCTGAATGGTTGCACTGTAGGCATAAATCAAGATGGAACAGATGACATTTACGAGATAGATATAATAAATGTCATAAAAGAGATGAAAGGCATTCCTTATGCTTGGGATTAAATAAGACGCCCGGACCAACAATCTCAGAAAATCTGCAAATCTCGAGGTTCCATGTGGCGGGAGTAAAAGAAAAACTGAAAAATGTGGACGTAAGAGTTTATTTATCTAATTTGATATAACATACCTATTACTACATTCGAGGTCTGATTGAATTACGCTGTTAGCAGAATTTGAATTTATTATGTTTGTTGAACAGCATATTTTAAATGATTTAACTTCTTCCAAGGAAACATACCCTTGCCATAATTGCATAGTATTTTCCCCAAAAATCACAGGATTTGCTTGCGATTTGCAATCTTTTGTTCTTCCATTTGGAGCAGAAGAATCAATAATAACTGGACATGAATTTGGAATCTGAAGTTTCTCTATGCTTCCGTCCGAAGTATAAATAACACATCCCTTTAATTTCTCATCAAATAAAGTATAATTAACTGTTGGTGGTCCTTTACCCTCTCCACCCAAATTAAAATTATCTATTCTTATTAATTCTTTCTTTGGTAATAAAAAAATCAAAGATGCTAAAACAATAATTAATACGCCAATTACTATCAACATTCGGCTACTCTTCATTAAGATTAAATGAGGATTATATTTTTAAAGCTTTGCAAAAAGAAGTTTTTCAGATATTTCTATAGAGTGGAATTATTCGATTTAAATCTCTTTGCAACCCCGTGTTTTTCAGAAAAAGTGAGACGCCCGGACCAGGAATTGAACCTGGAAATCCGTTAGGAAACGTGGGTTCGAGCCACGCGAGCTACCTCTGCTCAATCCGGGCAGGCTACTTAATCTTTCCAGCCTGCCACTCTTTTAAAATTCTTCTGGCTGCCTTGTCTGAATCAGTTTCGCCCTTTCTTTTAAGAAGATTCCATCTTTTTCCTAAATCATCAAGTAATTTCTCCACATCCCCTCCAGCATCAACAGAATAATACCTCTCAAGTTTTTCAGGATACATCTTCATAATTTCAAATACAATCATATCAGGATTTCTTACATTTTCTGGTGTATGAACTCCAAGCAAAGAATGTTTTTTCAAATCTCTATCAATAAAGAGATTTTCATTTCCGTTTAAAACTCCTGGAGCATCGAGAAGATATACTCCCTTTGAAAATCTTATCTTCCTTATATGTTTTGTAAAACCTGGATGAGACGAAACCGGAGCAGCTGCCCTACGTGCCAGTATACTTATCAAACTGCTCTTACCTACATTAGGATAACCAACAACCCCTATATGCACATGCTTATGCTCATTCATTTTTTTAGATAAAATATGTATCTTATCCCTTAACTTTTTTATCCCGATTCTCTTGCTACATGATATAAAAACAGGATTTGACATTTTTTCAGCGTAAACAGTATTCTTAACTTCTTCCGGATTAACAAGATCTGATTTTGTAAGCACATGAATCAGTATCTTCCCACTTTCCTGAATCAACTTCTCAAGCTCCATATTTCTCGAAGTTTCAGGAAACCTCGCATCTAACACTTCCAATATAATATCTGAAATTCTAATTATATCTTTTACCTGCGCAGAAAAGCTTATTTTGTGTCTATTATGCAATTCCTTTGGTCCTGATGTTCTCATGAATATAAAACAAAAGCACCATTTAAAGAACTTGTTAAAGGGTAAGCCTGCACGGGAAAAGGGTGCCCGTACAGGCGGATGAAAGAAGGAGTATGAAAGGGCCGTTTCCAGCCCTGAAAAGGCATGCGTCTCCACCTCCTGACCTTTTTTCTTATTCTTTCTAAGAAAATCCTTTATTAATCAATTGTTAAAGATTGATTAAGATTCCAATTCCACAACGCTTAAAAAGCTCCAAGGCATTTATCGGTATGGCTTATGCCTATATAATCCCTGAGTGGTTCTTCGGCCTTGACATTACACTAGAGATAATATTTGGTCTCATTACTTTGCTTGTCTCCATATTCGCCTTCAATATATACAAGACATCAAAAGAAAGATCAATAGGTCTGCTCTCTCTATCCTTTCTTTTCATTTCTTTATCTTATTTGACCTGGGCATTTGTTAATCTGGTTATAGCCCCCACATTAGTTGACAAATTAAGAATAATCACATTGGGAACAGTTCCAAAAGCTTTCATTCTTGCCATATATACACATTATGGGCTTTTCATTTTAGGCCTTGTCACATTAGCATATACGACCTTTCAAGTAAAGAAAATAAGGATTTACTATGTATTATCGATAATAAGTATATTAGTAGTAGTTGTAAGTGTAAACAAACTAATAACAAGCAGAATAGTCTCAGCATTCCTTCTCTTCTTCATAACCTATCACTACTTTAAGGAATGGAGAAATAAAAGGAATAAGAGGGCTCTCTGGATTTTCGGCTCATTCTTCCTTCTTACCTTGGGCAGTATAGATTTCATATTTTCAGCCAATTTCTATGCTACATATGTAATAGGCCATATACTTGAATTTGGTGCATATTCTCTAATACTCGGCGGACTAATCCATCTACTGAGGAAAACAAAAATAAGATGAAAAAGAGAAACAGACTTGAAATAATAAGGGACATATTAAATGTAATAAGGGCAAAGAACGGTAAGATCAAGCCAACACACATCTTATACAAATCAAATCTTTCCCACTCAATGATGGAGGAATACATGACAGAACTGAAAGAAAAAGAATTCATTACAGAAAAACTTCTAGCAGGAAAAAAGACATATGCAATAACAGAGAAAGGCATAGAATACCTGCATAAATACCAATTAATAGCAGACTTTACTCAGTCTTTTGGCTTGGAAGAAGAGGGTTAATCAAGCAAACACTTAAATAACTTATTTATCTTTAACAACAATGGCAGAAAATAATAACTTCTCAAAAGATGAAATGATAGGATATCATAAAGGTTCAATCAATACCTTACTAGCAGAAAGAACTGAATTGATAAGGCTGGTAACAGTCACAGAATCTCTGCTTAACGCACACGTTCAAGAGTTGGAAAAATTAGGTGTTAAGATACAAAAAGAAGACGATAAGAAAGGGAAGAAGTGAAAGATTACACTAATTCAAATTTTATTAATTTTACTTTTGTGTTTTTATCTACCTTGCGATTATAATATTTCCCATATGTTTTATACATATCTTTATCATCAAATAATCTCCAAGTAGAATTTTTCTCTCCCTTTAAAATAAGTTTACTTAAAGATTCACGAAATTTAATAGTTTTCATAATCTGCATTTATTAAGATTGCTAGTTATCCACAAACATCGTATTGACTTTAAACAAAAAACGTCTGTTTTCCAAACCCCTATTTTTTACTTCTTGGCTCGTCGATTAGAATCTTGCATTTACGGAGGGGATTTTAATAGTAATAAGGGTTAAAAACCCTCCATACATTATGAGGTCATGGAAAATGTCAATTTAGAAATGGATAATGAGAAACTTGTTAAAGATTTTGGGGCTAGCAGAGTTTCTGAGCTGAAAGATGTTCCAGATTGTTATACATTTAAAAAAGGATTAATCTATTCTCACAGGGACTTTGATAAATTTTTTAAAGCACTAAAAAAGGGAGAAAAGTGTGCAATTCTCTCAGGAGCTAATGCTTCGGGCACTTTGCATTTAGGACATAAAGTTGTTTTTGATACAAATCTTTATTTCCAGAAAAAATATGGGATACCTGTTTTTGTACCTATTTCTGATGATGAAAGTTATGTTGCCGGAAAAGTTGAAACTCAAGAACAAGCTCTAAAGTTCTCAAAAGAGTTAGCTAAACAGTTTTTAGCGTATGGATTTGATCCAAAAAATACATATTTTATCATTGACCAGATTTATACTAATATTTATAATTTAGCAATAAAGCTTTCTAAAAAAATTAATTATTCTGAAATTAAAGCCACATATGGTTATTCTCCAGATAACAACATTGGATTGCATTTTTATCCTGCAGTTCAATCAGCACATATTTTATTCCCTCAGGAAAAATTCGGAATAAAGAATGTTCTTGTTCCTATCGGTCCTGATGAAGATGCCCATATCAGAATATGTAGAGATATCGCTGGAAGAATGAATTATAATAAGCCGTCAATAATTCATGTTAAATTCTTACCCGGATTAGATGGGGAGAAAATGTCAAAATCAAAAAATAATGCGATATTTTTCCATGATGACGAAAAAACAATAAAGAAGAAAATTAATAATGCTTTATCTGGTGGACAAAAGACTATAGAAGAACATAGAAAACTCGGTGGAAATCCTGAACAGGATATGTCTTTTCAATATCTTAAAGCATTTTTCTTAAGTGAAGAAGAATCTAAGGAGATCGAAACAAAATACAAAGAAGGAGAGATTTTAAGTGGAGAAATGAAAAAAATGTTTCAAGATAAATTAATAGATTTCATTAAAAACTTCCAGCATAATGAAAAGAATATCTCTGATAAAGAAGTGGATAACTGCATATTAAAGAATAGCGAATAGTCATAGCCTATTAAGAAATCTCTATAAGTTTTTTATTTGAAAACTTATTTACCCAATATTCTGCTCCGCCCCTACTTGTTGATTTTATTCCGCCCCATGGGATTAAAGGGTGAATATCGAGAGTATCTGAATTTATTATTACTCTGGTAGTATTTATTTTTTCAGCCAATTCTAGTGCTTTTTTTGTATCTTTACAAAAGATAGCACTACTCAATCCATGTCTGTTTTTTTTATATAAAAGAAGAATTTCTTCTTCAGAACAGAACTTTCTAATCCATAAACTAGAACAAAATTCTGGATTAGTAATCTCTTTATTTAATGGATTTTTGTTAATTTTTATATCTTTTAGACTATTTTTTAGAAGATCTACAAATTGTCCATAAACTTTAGAGTTGATTAGCACTCCTTTTATGGAATCGCAATCTCTTCCTTCTTTGAACTTTATGTTTTCTGCAATTTTATTAGATATTTTTTTTAAATCCCCATCAATAACAATTGCCCAATCATTGCCACCATATTCCCCGAAATATTCAATTTCTCTTTTGTTACAGTATTCATTGATTTCCTTGCCATTTTCTTCACTACCCATAAAAAATACAAAGTCATAATCCTCTTTTAATATTTTGAAAAGAAAATTCTTTCCAGATCCAATTTCAAATTTTATATTTTTTACATTTTCTTTTTTGAAAAAATTTGCTAAAAAAATAGCAATATTCTTGGACTTTGATGAAGGCTTGACAATAACCTCATTTTTAATTATTGCAGCACAGAGGGGCAAGAGTATACATGAAAGAATTGGTGTTGTTGAAGGAAGTATTTGCAAAATCTTTCCTTTTGGAATTCTAGAGATTATTGATTTTTTATTATAATTTGGCACAAATACCTTCTCTGGTTGTAATAGCCTTTTTGTTTGACTAGTTAAGCCTTCAAGTGCTAAGAGTGAATCTTCAAATTCTTTTTCCAACTCAGATTTTTCAATGTTTGAATCTAAACTAACATTGTTAATTAAGCTTGTTCTTTCCCTTATTAACTCTCGATGCAGCTTCTTAATTATTCTTTCCATTATCTTCGCTCGCTATTTCAATATATTTATTTAACTTTTTAATATCTCCCCTAGAGGTTATAACCAGCTTTTTTATTTGTTTTATAGCTTCTCCAGAGTAAATATACCTCAGAGATTTATCTACTCCTGCTTTCAGCGTCTTTTCTTTTCCAGAGATATAAAGTAATGCTCCCGCATTAAGTGCAACTATTTCTATGCTACCCCTATTTGATTTTCCCAATAATACTTTGACAAGATGAAGCGAGTTTTCTTGATTAGTTTTATGTTGTGCAATTTCTCGATATTTTCCATTTATTAATCCTATTTCTTTCGGGTAGAGAAAATAGGTTTTAATTCTCCCATTTTTTAGTTCAGATATTTTTGTTTTTCCCAAGGTAGATAACTCGTCTATGTGATTAATTGCTTTTTCATCACTTCCCTGAACAACTAAAGCAAACTTAAATCCCATTTCTTTTAATATGCTCGCTGTGAATTCTGTATCTGGACTAGAAAGCCCGAATATCATTCTTTTGAATTCAACAGCACTTGCCACAGACAAAGCATAGCTCAACGGATTTATAAAAGGAAATTTTCCAACATATTTATTGAACATTTTTGGGAAGTAGGGTTCGGCATCAAAAAATCCAATATTGTTTTCTTCAAGACTTTTTATCATATCCTTAGATTTTGCATGAACATTCACTCCTAGCTCTTCTAGGACATCCGTTGTTCCAGAAACACTTGACTCAGAACGACATCCATTTTTTACTACTTTAACTCCTAGTCCTGAAGCGATAATGGCTGCTGCAGTGCTTATATTAATTGTTTTTATTGTATCTCTGCCACTTCCAACAATACCACAAAATCTTTCAGCTTTGGTTACTCTCAATGGCACCCGATCATATTTTAATACAACATCCATTAACCCTGCAATCTCTTCCTTTGTAGGATTTTTTGCTTGCATAGATGCTAAAAATGAACCTAAATAAATATCATTTAATTTGCCATACTTTCCATTAATTAAGTCTTTGAATGCAGAAAAACTTTCTTTTCTAGTTAAGTTTTTTCTTTTAACTAATTTATCTAATGATTCTTTTATTTTTTCCATTGTCAAGATTTTTATATCTTTCTTCTAGTTTTTGAGATATTATTGATACAAATTTATCGTATTTAAGTTCTTTAGACATTTTATCCAAATTTTTTTTATCTACTTCAAGAATCCATAAGGCTATTTGGTATAAGGGATTATCAATCATTTCTAAAGTTTTTATATTGCTATTTTTTATTTTATGCCTAATCTTTTTTGCCGAATCTGACAGCAAAATATTTTGCTTTGGCTTACTTTTTGACATTTTTTCATTCATTAGACCGTTAAGTATTTTTAGAAATAAAAAAGAAGGTTTTGGAAATCCTAATTTTTTTGAAGCAAGAATTGCCAATTTTGCATGCTTTATCTCATCTACTCCTAGAATAACTAATGTTTTCTTATAACCTTTTTGAGAAGGATAGAAGATATCTGCTAACATATTGGATAGTGCAAAAATTCCTGGAAGATTTATCCTTGAACCGTAGATCTTTTTATAGTCTTCATACCCCATTTTTTTAATTATTAAATTAGTCAAATTATCTACTTCTTTATTAGATGAATGTAAATATATCTCAGATTTATTCAGGTTAAATTGCCACCTTTTTAGATCAGACCTAAATAATTTAAAATCATCTTTTGCGTTTAGGGGATTTTTTCTTGTTAATTCTGCTTCAGTGTCGCTTAGAGGTATGAAGATTTTTCCACCAAATTTTCCCAAATGAAATGCAATATCTAAAGCTATTTTGTTACCTAGATGGAACCTGCCACTTGCACTAAATCCAGTTACAATTGCAAATCTTTTTTTCTTCTGAATTGAATGATATATCTGCCCAAAATTCCAATGTCCTAAAATTGTATCTTTTTTTAGAAAATTCCCCTCATCGCTATTTAATTGAGTTATTTTATATCTCTTTATTATCTTTGGGTAATCAGCATATAAGAAATAACTTGTCTTTTTCATTTTTTTCTCAAATCGATTATTCTTTTTAGTTTATGGTCTGAAAAACAATTTCTTTCCAAGCAAACGTTAAATCGAATACCTAACTCTTCTTTTAGTTTGCAGGCGACATTATACTCTGTTTCTTTATTAAATGACTTTGGCTCAATTATTAAAGTTAATTCATCTATTCCTTTAATCCTTTCTATTTTCAATTTCCATCCTTCCGGGTTTATCAAATCTTTCAATTTCCATAAAGTCGATTCGATTGCTGAGGGATAGAGTTTTATTCCTTTAACAAAAAGAATGTCATCTACTCGCCCAATTATTCGGCTTATTCTTGGAGTAGTTCTACCACATTTACATTTTTTATAAGTGATAGAAGTTATATCTCCAGTTCTATATCTTATAACTGGATTTGCTTCCCTGTTCAATGTTGTAAGTACTAGTTCCCCAATTTCTCCTTCTGGTAAAACTTCTTGTGTATCTTGGTTTATTATTTCAGGATAGACATAATCCCAGGGAATATGAAGACCGCATTTATATGTGCATTCTCCAGCAAGACCGGTATTTATTTCAGCCAAACCATATTGATCCATAAATTTACAATTAAATCCATTTTCAAAGTGTGCTCTTGTTTCTTCACTATAAGGCTCACCCGCCGCTATTGCGACTCTTAAATTTAATTCTTTGGGGTTAATTTTTAATTCTCTAAATTTTTCTAAAATTCTAAAATAGTGGCTTGCAATTCCAGCCATACTAGTAACTTTAAAATCTTTTAAAAATTTAATCTGTTTCCCAGTAGAAGAAACTCCCATAGGTATGACCATTGCTCCCAAATAAGTTAATGCGTAATGGTTTAATAATCCTCCCGTAAAAAGACCATAATCTCCCATCATCATAAAAATATCTTCTTTACGTATACCATTACAAAACCAGGTTCTGGCTAAAACTTTATTAGAAGTTTCCAAGTCTCTCTTTGTAAGAAATATTGGAACCGGGTTTCCGGTGGTCCCAGAAGATGTATGAACTTCAATAACTTCTGGTAATGGTAAAGTTAAAGACCCATAAGGATAACAGTTTCTTAGTTGATCCTTAGTAGTTAATGGGATATTTTTTATTTCCTCGAGAGATAAAATTTTAGATGGCAATTGCACTTTCTTGTATAACTCTGACTTTTTGCATAATTTTAATATTTTGTTAAATTTTTTAATTTGTATTTTTTCAATTTCTTTTCTATCAGCACATTCTATTTTGGGCTCATAAATTTTGTTAACCATTTTTATAGATATTAATTAAACATCCCCTTATTTTTTTAACATGTTTTAATTTCATTTTTTTAAAAGAATCATAGAATGGTTTTTGTCCATCAACTATTGTAGGGGTATCTTTTCCACCAATTATAAATGGGAAAATAAAGACAACCATCTCATCTATAAGGTTTAATGAAAAGAGACTATAATTAATTGTCCCGCCACCTTCAATTAGGAGGTTATTTATACCTTCTTTTTTTAATTGTTTGAGGGCATCATTTAGGTCTAACTTTTTTCCTTTAGTTTTGCAGATAATAATTTTAACATTAGTTGGAACTTTTTTAAATTTTAACTTTCCTTGCTTAGAAGTAAGTATTATTGTTTTTGCTTCGTTGTTAAGGACCTTACTGTTTTTCGGTATTTTTCCTAATCTATCAATAATAATTCTATAAGGTCTCTTTTTGATCGGAACAGACCTAACCGTTAAAGAGGGGTTATCCGATAATACTGTAGAAGAACTTGTTAATATGCCTTCTACTTTTGATCTTAGTTTATGAAGTTCAAGACTTACTTCTTCTTGAATTTGCTCTCCAAAATTCTTGCTACTTATTCCTTTGCCAGGAGATATTTTTCCATCTATACTTGAACCAACTACTAAGATTATTTTACACCTCTTCATAAAGATATAACCCTAAGACTATATAAAAAGCTTTTTAATGATGCGTTATATCTTTTTATTATGATAAAACTATTAATTCTAGATCAAGAAGGAACATTATATAAGGATAAGAAGCTTCTCTATAAAATAAGAGAAAATACTCAAGAATTTTTTTGTAAAAGATTATCTATTAATAAAAATAACTATTTTGAATGGTATTCCAAAAATAAAAAAGATTTTCCAAATATCTTTGAAGCTTTAAAAAAATTTAACCTTTCTATAAAAGATTATCATGCCCAGGTTTTTGACATTGTAAACCCAAAAGAATATTTGAATAAAGATAACTCTCTTTTTAAAATTCTTAAGACCTTAAGAATTCCAATCTATATTGTTACTTCTTCTTCTACGCAGTATTCCAAAAGAGTATTGGAGATATTAGGGATTTCTGGGTTGGTGAAAGAAGCTATTAGTCTTTCTAAAGATAAACAAAATAAGATTAAAATTTATAATGAAATTATTACGAAGGAAAAACTTATTTCAAATGAAGTTTGTGTTGTGGGGGATAATTGGGACATTGATTTAAAAGATGCGAAAGAAGAAGGATTTAAAACAGTTTTTATTGGAAAAAAAGATGAAAAACCGTTTATTATAAAATCTATTCATGAATTATTGTTTGCGATCAACCAGTTTAATTATCCTAAAATAGACTTTTTTGATTGGGAAAAAGTTGATAGAATAATTTCTAAACTCGAGAGCAAGATAAAATCTTCTAAATTTTACCCAGACTTAATAGTTGGAGTGGCAAGAGATGGACTGATTCCAGCAAAATTAATAAATGATAGATTTTCTAATATAGATCTAAAGATAGTTTCTTGCAGAAGATACTATCATGGGTCCAGCAAGGAGAATCCAAAAATACAAACAGAGATGTTAGAGAATATTCGATCTAAGAAAATTTTGTTGATTGATGACGTTGAAGATAATGGAATTACAATTCAAAAAATAAGAGAAAAACTTTTAGAAATTGGTGCTTTGGAAGTTAAAAGTGTTGTTTTATACAGCAGAGCTAAAAAGTCCAATGCAGATTTTGTGGGGGTTCATAGAAGAAATTTTGCCATTTTTCCATGGAACAAATTTCAGGAATTAAGGGAATTTTTAGAGACGAACTTGTCTTCTTTTTCTGAAAAAGAAAAATTAAGGGTTCTTACAAGCATGGATTTTTCAAGAAAAGATGTTTTTTATTGTATCAAGAGATTAACGAAAGGTTTTTAAATTGTCTCTTTATAGTGGTAATATGAAAGAAAAATTAATAATGAGTGGAATGAGACCTACTGGAAGGTTGCATCTGGGACATCTTGCAGGGGTTGTCGATAATTGGTTAAAATTTCAGAATGAAGGAAAATGTTATTTTGAAGTAGCTGATTGGCATTCTCTTACGGACAGAACGGATAATTCGGAGCTTCAAAGAAATATAACAGAAATGACCACAGATTGGTTAGCTCTTGGGATAAATCCTCAAAAATCAACCCTATTTGTACAATCTTTAGTACCCGAACATGCAGAGTTATACACTTTGTTCTCTATGATTACACCAATCACCTGGGCTACGCATTGTCCTGTTTTTAAAGATAAAACTGCTGGTGAAGATGCTATTAAGAATCCCTCTCTAGGATTACTAAACTATCCTGTTCTTCAGGCAGCAGATATCGCTCTTTATAAGGGAACCCATGTGCCTGTTGGAGAAGATCAGGCACCCCATGTCGAGCTTAGCAGAAAAATAATTAGGAGATTTAACAGTTTATATGGGAATATCTTTCCAGAGCCAGAGACAATTCTTACTAAAACTCCTAGAATTATGGGGTTTGATGGTAGAAAAATGAGCAAGAGTTTAGATAATCATTTAGCTCCGCACCATACGCAAGAAGAATTAATCTTGAGAACTGGAAAAATGATAACTGATCCCCAGAAGATTAGAAAGAATGATCCAGGAAGACCTGAAATATGCAGTGTTTATGCAGTCCAGGATGTTTATAATCTCAATAAAAGGATTGTTGAAAATGAATGCAAATCTGGAGCAAGAGGGTGTGTTGCTTGCAAAAAAGAACTTGCAGGAGTTTTATATGATATGTTTGAACAATTCCGAGAAAAAAGAGCATTTTATGAAGCAAGACCTCAAGAAGTAAGAGAGATTCTTTATGAGGGGAGCAAAACAGCAAGAGAAGTCGCTAAGAAAACAATCGAAGAAGTTCGTGATGCAATGAAGGTTAAGTTTTGATTTATACTAATTTTATTTTAATCCTCCATAGAAAATAGCTATACCCTGCTCAATTACAATCCACTGCGCAAAATAAAGAAAAAACACTATAGAAAAAATAGAGTTGGCAAAGTCATAAAGAGTCCAAAGAAAAACATTCCTCTTTGTTTTCATTGACACATATCAATATTCTGGCATTTAAACCTTTTCAAAGTTTATCTTTATTCTAACTTCCTTATTAACTGCAGTATATTTGAAGCTAAATGGCTCTGTATTCAAAAAGAATTCTGTGCTTATTCCATCGCCTTTAAATTCAGCAGGGAAGCTTATTTCCTTACTTATTCCTCTGAAATTTAAGACTCCCTTTATCTCCCCATTTTTCTTATCAATATTAGTAGAAATAAATTCTATTTTAGGATATTTTTCCACATCAAAAAAGTCATTACTTCTCAAATGATTATCTAACTTATCTATTCCTGTACTTACAGAAGAAGCATTTATCACTCCTTTAACTCCAACAACTTCCCCATTATCAACAATAATATATGCATCAAAATCTTCGAATGTTCCAATATGGGATCTTGCAGGATTATATCCTTCAAATTCAAAACTTATTTTGTTTTCATCAACCAACTCCATCTCACCATTTGCTTCAAATATAGCATTGCCTGAGATATCTGAAACATTAGCTCTCTCTCCCGCTCCAGTAAAATATTGTGATGACATCCAAGTTATCGCAACTACCAAAACAATAGCAACAATCCAAACAACTTTTTTATTCACCATTTTTATCTCCCTATTTTCAACTCATTATAAAGACTTTTATAAAGGTTATGAAAGAAAACCTCTATATATTACCTATATTTCTCAAAATAACAATCATTAAATATAGACAAAAGAAAAAATGTCATGAGACAAGTAAGATGCCAGGATAACTCTGAAGGTATAAAAGTTGCAAAGGAAGGTAATTTGGGAGTCGCTTATTTTGGTGGGCAAACACATGTTTTTCTGTCAAAACATATGTATGAAGAAAGGATAGGTAGAGAAAATTTTAAAAGAGTAGCAATAGAAATTTTTGGAAGAGATGCATTAACAGCAATATCCTACAGACCAGATATTTTAGTCAGACCCGGATACTTTTCAGAGGAGCAAGTTTTTCAAATCGAATTACCAAGTCTCGTCGTTTATCCCAATGACCAAAGAAAGAAAGTTAAAATAGATCCTGAAAAGAAGATAGCGGGGCTAGTAAAAATAATCAATAAAACAATCGCTGTAAATAGAAAGAAAAACGCCCGGACCAGGATTTGAACCTGGGAATCCTTACGGAAACTTGCTCTCCAAGCAAGCACGGTAACCACTGCGTCATCCGGGCACGATGAATGATAAAAGGCAACGACTTTTAAACATTCCTAAAATTAACAATTATTATTGTCTATTGAACAAGAATCATCAACAAAACAAGAAGATTTTGAATCAAAATTTAAAGGCATATCTTGAGTATATTCAATTCCTGCTTTCAAAGCAATTTCTGCTTTCATCAATTCTTCTCCCAAATAAGAGGCATGATAAGGATCTATTGTATGTTGGCCAGCATTAATCTGATCATTAATCATTCTGGCAAAAGTTCCAGAATATTCTTTAAGTAATTGACTATCCGGAGAATAATGATCTGCTACAATTTTGCCTTGCTTTATAGAGATAATATAATACCCTCTTGGATCAAAGAAGCAATTTGTAGAATTGAAATACTTTCCTAAAATTTCTTTTGTTTCTTCCCAATTATCTTGATATATGTGGGCGCTACAAGAAATAGTTGTTAAAGTACCCATGTCAACTCCCAATTCAGAAGCCATAATCTTTTGTAATTTTCTTAAACCAAAAGCATTCAAAGGCCAAGCTCTAAACATGTCATTACTTCTTATATAAACTGTAAGATGTAGAACGCCATCTTGAATATTTGGTTGAACCAAGACTATACAAGGACTTCCTTTGTCTTTAGCTAAATATCTATGCATTAGTTCATGTTCAACAATCCATGTTAAAGCTAGGGCAGATTTTCTGTAAGTGTCTTTTTTCAAGTAATCTATCATATCTTTAACTTGATCTATTTTTACAAGGTTCTGACCTTCATCTTTTCCTTCCCAAGATCTAAGTCTGCTACCATAAGTATATGTCGTTCCTTCAGGCAATTTATCAGTGCAAATTTCATCATAATAACTTTTAAGATAACTTTCGCTAAACCTAAAATAAGGCTCCATAACAGGAGTGTCCGGATCTTCATCTTCAATAATTGCAATTAAATTTATACATTCTCTTACTTGAGTAGAATCTACCGTCTTCATTTTAGTCACTTCCCCATAATTATAAATCTCATTTAAAATTTTGAGCCAAGTCTTTCCTATTGTGGATCCCCTTATTAAATAACCTACAGATTCGGCAGGATAATGATCTGTGCTTAAAACTGGTTTTTCATAAATTTTAGGTTCTGAATAGGGGCCCTTAATTTCCAATCCAGTTATAACGTCTTTAACAACTCGGGCAATTTCTTCGGAATCATTTTGATTTGTTATAGAAGAAACAATATCTATTAATACAACGTTTTTTCTTAATAATTCTATATCTTCTAAAGCAATCCCTCGAGGAATAGAAACATCAGTACCTACAATTTTGCCAGATTCGTCAATCCCTTTTTCAAAAAATGAAACTAAAACTTCTCTACTTTGAGCCTTATCATTGCCAACCAATATAACATAACGTATATTTGGATTAGCAAGACAATTTCTTATAAATGGCTCTAATGCATTTTTTCTATCATAATAATTACCTATAATAGCATATGAATTAGAGTCTAAATGCCTATAAACTGCCTCTTGAAAAGTCCAAAGAGTCGCTATCCCCACATTACTTTTTAAATTCCCTATATGAAGTTTTTCATGAAACTCTTGAGGCCAATTCATATCTTTAAGCTTCTGAAGATATGCATCATCAATCATATATATAATGAAAAACCAAGTTATAAAAAGATTTAGGTATTGCACTTAATCTTTCATCTAAAGCTTCGTGAGCTCTAAAGAGCTATGCTCTTTTAGTGAGGATACTAAAATAGTTCTTTGAACTCCTAGAAGGTTTCTTTCTAAGAAAGCTTGTAGAGTTAATCTTTCATCTCAATTTTTATCTGAACGCTTCTTGGGAATTGAAGTTTCATTATTGGATGCAAAACTCTATCTTCGGCAGGCAAATCAATAACTCTTCTATGCACTCTCATTTCAAACCTATCAAATGTAGCCGTTCCGTTCCCACATGGGCTCTTTCTTGTAGTAACTTTAAGTTTTCTTGTAGGCAAAGGTATCGGCCCCCTCATAATAACTCCAGCTCTGCTGGCTATCTCTTTTATACTAACGATTATAGGATTAAGCTCTTCTATGTTTATACTCGCAAGTTTTATTCTGACCTTGGACATTCTTTAGTTAGAAAATTTTGCTTTTTAAAGCTTTCTTATATGAACAGTAGATGAGCTTTTCCGAGTAAATGCTCATCAATAATATTTATTATCTAATTT
>JBBSYL010000020.1:0-9752 GCA_038045265.1 Nanobdellota archaeon
TTAAACTTGATTAGATTTGTCAGAGAAAACATATCACTTTAATTTGACAGTATCGGAAAGTGATTCAAAGTGTATTCTCTCGTTTTTTATTATTTGGCTTACATAACCTGATTTGTATCCTGTTTCATTTGCAACATCTATTTGAGTAAACGGTTCTCTTTTAGATTTTAATCTAGCTATTGCTTCTTTAATCTTTAATACAGTTGTTTTATTCATATCAAATTGTTTTTTATACAGTATTTAATGCTTTCTATTTATGTTATTTTATAGTAGTTACATGTTTGTTGAAGATTTAAATAAGATTAGGTACTACTTGAGATAGAATGAGTTTTATAGTTAAAAAGAAAATAAATGGAAGTGAATATTATTATCTTAGGGAGAGCGTAAGAGAAAATGGAAAAGTGAAAGCTAAAACGGTGGCTTATTTAGGTAAGGATAAAGAAGAAGCGGAGAAGAAGATGAATGAAATGAAGAAATTAGGAGATAATAAAGCTCATTTAGAAGTAGGTGTTGTAAGGGGAGCAGATAAGCAAGATGTTTTAAATAAGAAATTTAATATATATATGGGGATTAGCCTCAATAATAAATGGTTTACTAAAGAAAATATTAAAAAATACATATTATGGGGATTGAAACATACTAAAGATAAATTTGCAGTGGCTATTGCAGATTCTTTACAACGTATAAATTATCAATATAGAGATAAATTTTCTAATGTTGCTTCAATTAGAAAAGCATTAAAAGAAGGAGATAGGTTTGTCGATATTGTAAAAGAAATAAGTTTGGAATTGCCAGTAAGAGATAAAGAAAGGATAGATATTATTAGGTGGAGTGATGTTGTAGGTTTTGCAGGATATCAAGAAGAATTGAACTTTTATCTTAAAGAATATCATGAGAATAAAAAATTTAAACAAAAAATAATTGAGGTAGTTAATGACTTTTCTTTAGGTTTGAGCAGGAAATTAAGTGAGGAAGTAAAGGAAAAATTAGGATTATATGTGTTGGAAGAGCTACCCGAAGTGATTAATGGTTTTATATTTAATGGAATAACTTATAATTGTTGGATTTATCCATTTGATGGAAAATTACTAAAATTAGCAGAAAGTATTCAGAAAAAAGAGATATTTTCAGAATTTCATGATAAAATAAAAGTGAGTAATAATGTTTTTGTCGAATTAAATTACAAGGATAAGATTAATAAAGGCAGTTTGGAAAATAAGAAAATGGAAGAAAAAAATGTTAAAATAACTTATTTTGTTCATGGAACTACTACTGATAATGATACTGGAGTAAGTAGCGGACAGAATCAAGGTGAATTAACTGAATTAGGAATAAAACAATCAAAAGAGTTGCCTAGCCAAATTAAAGAAAAGGATTTTGATGTTGTTTTCTGTTCCGATTTGAAAAGAGCAGTTGATTCTGCTGAATTAAGTTTTAAAGGAAAATATAATATAATTCAAGATAAAAGATTAAGAGAATGTGATTATGGTGATTTGAATGGTGCCGAGGAAGATAAAGTGGTATATGAAGAGCATATTACTAAAAAGTTTCCTAATGGGGAGAGTATGAAAGATGTTGAGAAAAGAATTTATGATTTTATTGAGTTTTTGAAAAAGAATTATGCTGGAAAACATGTCGCAATTGTAGCACATAAAGCAACACAATTTGCATTTGAAGTATTAACTAAAGGAATAAGTTGGGAAAAGGCAATAAAAGATGATTGGAGAAAGAAAAAAGCTTGGAAACCTGGATGGATATATTTAATAAGTGAAAAAGAAAGTAAAAATATGGAAAAGAAAGTTGAAAGCAAATTAAGTGTTGAAGATTTAGCAGTATTTTGTAAGAGAAAGGGATTTGTGTTTAAGTCAAGTGAGATATATGGAGGGTTTTCTGGATTTTGGGATTATGGACCATTAGGCGTTGAGTTGTTTAACAATATAAAAAATGATTTTTGGAAATTCTTTGTTCATCAGAAAAAGAATATGGTTGGAATAGATGCAAGTATCATTTCGCATCCTAAAACATGGGAAGCAAGTGGGCATGTATCTACATTTTTAGATGTTGCAGTTGTATGTAAAAAGTGTAAGAAGGCGACTAAATTGGATAAGAGTGAAGTTGGAAAAGTAAAGTGTGATAATTGTGGAGGAGAGTATGAAGTGTTAGGAGAGTTTAGTTTAATGTTTAAAACTAAAGTGGGAGCGTTAAATCCAGTTGAAGCTTATCTTAGAGGAGAAACTGCACAAGGAATGTTTCTTGACTTTAAACAAATATATGATAGTTCAAGAGTTAAATTGCCATTTGGAGTATTGCAAGTTGGAAGATGTTTTAGAAATGAGATTGCTCCAAGAGATTTTGTATTTAGAAGTAGAGAGTTCACAATAGGAGAATTTGAATTCTTTATACATCCTGAAAGTGATGAATGTGATTTGCTTACAGATAGACATCTTAATTTGAAATTGAAGTTGTTGGATGCGGAAACACAAGATAATGGAAAAGAAGATTTGAAAGAGACGACAATTGGAAAGATGTTAAAAGAAAAGAGATTAGGAAATTGGCATGCATATTGGTTGGCTGAACAGTTACTTTGGTTTAAGAGACTTGGTTTATTGGAGAATATAAAGATAAGAGAGCATAAAAAATCGGAATTGAGTCATTATAGCTCTGCAACATTTGATATGGATTATATGTATCCATTTGGAAGCAAGGAAGTTGCTGGAAATGCAAATAGGGGGCAGTATGATTTGAAACAGCATGAGAAGTTTTCAAAAGAGAAGATGGAGATATTTGATGAGAAATCTGGGAAAAGGGTTATTCCAAGAGTTATAGAACCAACATTTGGAATGGATAGAATATTTTTAGCAGTAATTACTCAAGGATATGAATTTAATGAGAAGAGACAAAATATTATTCTTAAATTGCCTGCATTTCTTGCTCCTGTTAAGGCAAGTATATTTCCAATTATAAAAGATGATAAAATGGTAAATATTGCTGAAGAGATTTATGATATGCTGAGAATGGAGTGGAATGTAAGTTATGATGCAAGTGGAAGTGTGGGAAGAAGATATAGCAGGGCAGATGAGATTGGAACTCCTATGTGTATTACAGTTGATGAGGAAACAGAGAAGGATAAATGTGTGACAATTCGTGAACGCGATTCTACTGAACAGGTAAGAGTTAAGATATCTGACTTAAAGAATGTTGTTAGGGAAGTTGTTAATGGAGAAAGTTTATTGAAGTTAGGTAAAAAGGTTAATACTCGTGTAAAATAATATTTGATTACATTTTATAGTGATGACATAACAAAAAGATTTAAATAGTGCTTGTTAGTGGGGAATTTATGGAGAAGCTAAAGCCAGTTGAGGAAATTGCATTTGAAAGATTTGTGCCTATAACTGGAGATATGGGAGTTGTTAAGACTCCATTTCTTGTTAAGGGAGGAATAGCTAAGTATTTGGGAAGAGTTTATCAAGAAGTTGTAGAGAGGAGTTTTGGAGGGAATGAAACATTGATGAGCGGAATAAGGTATGATGAAGAAAAAGATGCTTTGACTCATTCAAGTTCTTTGTCTTTGATTGTTTTCGATGGTGTACTTTTGAATGTAAATCCTTCTTTTAGAGTTACTTCTTACAGGGATTTGAAGAATCCTGAAGTTGAAGAAATTGTAAAAAGAGAGAAGTGTTATATAGACGCAGGAGATGCTTTAGTATTAAGAAATACTAGAAAATTTTGTGATGAGAGAGATAGAGCAATATTTAATGCGCTTAGAAGAAAAATTGATAATTTAGATACCCCTGTTTTAGTTAGAGGAGTAAAAGTTGTTAATAATCAAATAGATAAAGCAGGATATGGATTAAGAGTTGTTATTGCTAATGATTTTTCATATACTCATGATACAAAAGAATTTGGAGAAGAAGAAGGATGGGTTCAATCAGATTGTGCTATTTCCGGTTTGTACCGCGACGATGCGAATTTGTACGCCATCAGGGACTTGGCGGTTGCGAGCAGGATTGGTCGGGTAGTCCTTATGCCTCGCGAAGCGGGCGCTTCGGATTTTTCTAAGAGTAGAAAATAACTAATCTATTTTCAATACAATTCTTTTCTTATCCGGTACTGAAATATAAACGTCGTTGCCAGATTTTAGATTTAAAGAACGGATAATATCTTTGTTGAGATAAACTCCTAATCTATCTTTTGAGAGTTTGATTAGTTTTTGCTTTAAATTGATAGGAGATTCTTTTTCTTTTATTTCTCTTACCACTTGGACGGCGGATTTTGGTTCAAATGTAAAATAATCGCAATTAGAACATTGATAACTTATTGCTTTAGTATTTGCATCTTCAATATTTACTTTAATTCTTTTTAGCTTGTGATTACATTTTGGGCAGTTCATTTTTTGTATTTGGCGTTTATCACCCAGAGGGTATCGCCTTCTAATTTACATAATAAATAATGGTTAGAAGTTTCAATTTCCAAATTGTCTTCTTTCTTTTTCATGTTTTTTGTTGTGAGGATTATTTCAATGACTTTACTCCAAGGGAAGCTCTTTTCGTGATGAGCTATATAGTGAAATGTCTTTCTTATATTCTTGAAGTATACCATTTACTTCCTCTATTTGTATAGTCTTTTGGACTATAAAAATGTTTTGGTTGGGATAGTACAGAACAAGTTAGAGTTAAGATTAGTGATTTGAAGGATATAATGAGAAAAGTGGTGATTGATGGGGAGAATGTTCTTAAGTTGGGGAAGAAAGTTGAGACGAGGGTTAAGGGCAATTAATCTATTTTTTCTAAAGGAATTACATTAGGTAGTTTGAATAATTCTTTATCTGCGGTGATTAATGGACAGCCGTTAAATTGTGCTAATGAAACATATAATGCATCATAGATTGTTATGTTGTGTTCTAATGATATGTTGATTGCTTTGTTTAATATTGAAGAGCTTATCTTTTCTGTTTTTAATTCTAAATCAAATAATTGATTTGATGCTTTTTTTAATTCGTCTTCATTTTTCTTTTTATAACGAAGGGCATTCAATACTTCAAGAAAAACAAGTTCTGGGACAATTATATCTGTTTTTTCAGATTCATAATCTTCAATTATTGCAAGAGCTTTATCTGAGTTTTTTTCATTTGTGAAGATTTTCATAATTACGGAAGCGTCTAGAACTTTCTTTTGTTTCTCCATTCTCTTATTATTTCAACTCCTGATTTCTCAGAGTCAAATATTTTATTTCTTCTAATTTCCTTTATTTCTTCTAAAGCTTTCTTTATCTTTGAGCTTTTTCTTGCTCTTTGTTCCTCTATGCTTTTCTCAAGGGCTTTTCTTATTATAGCACTCCAGTTAATATGTTCTATTTCTTTCATGCGTTGATGAGTTTTTTCATCTATCCTTACAGAGATTATTTTTTCTACCATTGTAATACTTGTATATACATGTAATACGGATATATAAAGATTGTGTTTTGCTAATTTTTATGAGAGTTAAAATTTAAATAGTGTTTTTGGTTGATTAAAATATGATTTTTGATAACTGGTTATTTTGGCCTTTTGGATTTGCATTTGCAGGTTTGGCGATACTATTTGGAATTGTTATTGTTATTTTTTGGATATGGATGATTGTTGATTGCGCGAAAAGAAATTTTAGAAGTAATATTGAGAAGATAATCTGGATAGTAATTATAGTATTCGGGAGATTGCTTGGAGCACTTGTCTATCTGCTTGTTATAAAGTTGTATAATAAAAATGGATTGCTTTCTGGAAAGAATGTAGAGAGTAAGAAGAAAAGAAAGTAATAGGTTTAAATAGTATTTTTTTCTTTTTCCGATATGGTGTTTGGTTTATTCTTTTTATATGCTCTAATAAGTGTGTTAATAGTGAGCCTGATAAGTCTAGTAGGTGTAATAAGTTTAAGTGTTGGTGCTGAAAGATTGAGGAAATTTTTAATTTATTTGATAAGCTTTAGTGCTGGTGCTTTATTGGGTGATGCATTCATACATTTATTGCCGGAGATAGTTGAAAAAAATGGATTTGGATTAAATATTAGTTTTTATTTGCTGTCTGGAATTGCAATATTTTTTATTCTTGAAAAGCTGATACATTGGAATCATTGCCATGCTGAAATGATTTCTGAGAAAAAGGATAAACATATACATGCCTTTGCCTATACCAACCTGATAGGGGATGGTTTGCATAATTTTCTGGACGGAGTAATCATTGCTAGCAGTTATTTAGTAAGTATGCCTGCGGGGATTGCAACAACTATTGCAGTTGTCTTGCACGAGATTCCTCAAGAAATAGGAGATTTTGCAGTTTTGTTACATGGAGGATTTTCTAAAGGGAAGGCTTTGTTAATGAATTTTGCCTCAGCGTTACTTGCAGTTCTTGGTGTAATTGTAGTATTTGTTTTGGGAGATTTTGTTGAAAGTTTAGAATTCATACTTGTACCTGTCGCGGCTGGAGGATTTGTTTATATTGCTGGAAGCGACTTAATACCTGAACTGCATAAACATTCACATGCGTTTTCTAGGAATTTGCTACAGGTTATTGCATTTATTGTAGGGATTGGGGTTATGGCTTTGTTGCTTTTGCTTGAGTGATAGATTTACTTTCTAGCAACCATAATCATTTCTTGAGAACTGTCGGTAAAATTATCTCCTGAAAAAGAACCATAAAACTTTGTTTCTCTAAAACCTGTTCTTTTTGCTAATGCCTCTAGCTCTTCTTTTGAATAGATTCTTACACTATAGGGTGTTAATTGTTCTTCTCTTCCTTCTTGACATATTAATGTCCAAGAACCTTGCATTCTTTTAGATGTTAAATTATAAACCTCTGCGATTTTTAATTTTTTACCAGATTTTAAATTTCTTGTTTCGCTAAATTGATAATTTCCTGAATTAATAATTTCTGGAGATACATCTGTATGCAAAAGAAATTGACCATTTGGTTTTAAACAGTCATAAAATTCTTTCATTACCGCTTCGTTTTCTGCCTCGGTTTCAAAAAAACCGAATGAATAAAACATATTAATTACTGCGTTGAATTGAGGGGCGGGCGATTTTCCTATTAAGTGTCTCATATCTCCAAGCAGGAATCTTGGGCAATATCTTTCTCCAAAGTCAAATGCCTCCCCAGTTCTTTTATCATCCATTAATTTTTTCATAACTTGCCAAAATTGTTCGTGAGCTTCACAAAAAGCCTTGCCTGTAAATGAAGGGTTGATATCTACTCCCGTAACTATCATTTTTCTTTTTCCTAGCTCTATACTATGTCTTCCATAGCCACAAGGGCAATCTAAGATTGTATATCTTTCTTTTAAATCAAGCAGAGAGATTACCCCATCTACTTCTCTTTTTGTTCTTTCCTCTAATGTTTCTGCTTTTTCTGGCAGATATCCTGTTAGACTATCGTCTCCTTCAATATATTTTGCTCCAAAGAAACCTCCCTGGTCAGACCACCAAGGATTGCTTGTTGTTTTTCCATTGTTATTCATAAAATATTCGTAAAAACAAGGGTTATAAGATATTGCCGTCGCTTTATGCCGACAATAATAAGATTTAAAACATAAGATTTGTTAGCTATTGTATGGAACAAGAACTAATTAAGTTGGGTTTGGGAAAGAAAGAAGCCGATGTTTATATGGTATGCTTAAAGGTTGGTGAAGCTACTGCAAACAGAATAGCAGAATTGTCGGACCTTCCGAGAAGCACTACTTATGATATTCTTGAAAGATTGAAATATTTAGGGCTAATAAGTATCTATGTAAGAGATAGTAAGACCTATTTTATATCGAATTCTCCAGAATCTTTAAAATCAATGTTGGACGAAAAAAGAGATGTTTTAAACAAGATTTTACCTGACTTGAAAAGGGTTCAAAATCAGATATTGGATAAGCCTTCTGCTGAGGTATTTCAAGGTAAAAACTCAATACTTAAGATATTTGATGAAATTCTTGATAATGCTAAATCTTTGAAAGTTATAGGTAGTATGGGTAATGCATTTGAAAAAATAGGTTATCACCCTGAAAAGTTTAGAATGAAACGAATTGAGAAAAGGATTAGAATAAAACAGATACTTGAATGTTCAGAACAATCTAGGAAAGTAAGCAATGATAAATATACTGAAGTTAAATTCTTGAATTCTTTGGAGAATTCGAAGGAAGGTATTTTTATCTTTAAAGGTTATGTCTATCATATTATATTTCAGTATGAAATATCTGCAATTAAGATAAAATCAGAAGACCATTCAAAAGCCATGGAAATCATGTTTGATGAGTTGTGGAAAAAGTCAAACAAGAAATAAAAGAGTTTATAACCTATATTTTTTCTAATTGTTAATTGGGCCCATAGTTCAGTGGTAGAATGCTCGGCTGGCAGTCGAGCGGTGTGAGTTCGATTCTCGCTGGGTCCATGGGCTCGTAGTATAACGGTAGAATTCATCCTTCGCAAGGATGAGATCCGAGTTCAATTCTCGGCGAGTCCATATTTACAAAAGCTTTTATAGTAAGTTTTGTTGAATGATAAAAGAGGAAAATGGTTAAAGTTATTGGTATAATTTCGGTGAAGGGAGGCGTAGGCAAGACTACAGTTGCAAGCTCGATGGCTGTTGATCTTGTAAATTATTACGGGAAGAAAGTTTTACTTGTCGATGCTAATTATTCTGCTCCAAATTTGGGATTACATATGGACATAACAAATCCGGAAAGCAGTATACAAGAAGTATTGTCTGGAGATGCACATTTTAAATCGGCAATACATAATAGATATGGGGTAGATGTTATTCCTGGAGATGCTTTTTTTCAGGGCAGTTATAATCCGCTGAAACTTAGAGATAAATTGCAAAGAGTAAAGAATGAATATGATTTTGTTATACTTGATTCTAGTCCGAATTTAAATGAAGAGATATTGTCTACTATGCTTTCTAGCGATGCTCTTTTTGTAGTTGCGACTGGAGATTATCCTACTCTAACATGCAGTTTACAGGCGGCTAAATTGGCGAAACAAAGAGGAAGACCAATTGCAGGATTAATTTTGAATAAGGTAAGAGATCCGGCTTATGAGTTGAGTGTTAAAGATATTGAAGAGGCAACTGGAATAAATATCGTTGCAAGAATTCCGGATGAAAGGAATCATGTTAGAAGCGTGTTTACAAGAATACCTATGAGTTTGTACAAGAGAAATAGTAAATTTTCAAAAGAAATTAATGCATTGAATAGTGCAATAACTGGAGAAAAACAGAGTTTGAGTATTTTAGATATAATAAAAAATAATTTTAGCAGAGAGAATGTTAACAGACAGCTGTTAAGGGAAAATTTTTATACTAATCTATTCGAAGATAGTCATGGATAATTGTGTTTTTTGTAAAATTGTTGGTGGGAAAATAAAATCGGAAAAGATTGGAGAGAGTGATAATTTTATTGCTATAAAGGATGCGCACCCAGCTGTTGAGGGGCATACCTTAATAATTCCTAAAAAGCATATGGTTACATTATTAGATATTCCAAATAAATTGGGAAATGAGTTATTGGAATTCGAGAAAAAAATAGCTGGTAAGTTAATGGAAGATAAGAAAGGAGACGGGTTTAATATTATAATGAATAATTTGTCATGCGCAGGACAGGTTGTTATGCATGCACATATACATGTTATTCCTAGAAAAGAAGAAGATGGGATAAGATTTTTTACTAAGAAATAAAAGAATTAATTTTATTCTTTCCTAATACCCCATAGCTTGCTGTGGGGATAAAAGCTTTAAGTCA
>JBBSYL010000021.1:0-2952 GCA_038045265.1 Nanobdellota archaeon
GGAGATAAGGAATATTTAAATATACGAATAAGCAATAATGATGATGGTAGAGACTATTTTTTCAGGCCCTATAGGACAAGCAGTTCTCGTTTTCATTCTCGTTTTCACTTTAGTTTTTGCAGTTTTACAGAAGGCTAAAATATTTGGAGAAGGAAAAAAACAAAGTGACGTACTTGTTGCATTGGCAGTTGCATTACTTACGATAACTGTTGGAAGTGCAATGGATCTTATTACAAGACTCGTTCCATTTCTTGCTAGTGCGCTTGTAGTAATCCTGGTGTTTTTGCTTTTACTTGGATTCTTTTACAAGGAATTTGATGCGCCTAGTTGGATGAAGAATACTGCTGCAGTACTTGCACTTTTGGCTGTGGTGATTGCAGTGGTTTATTTCACAGGAGCCTGGGAGTATTTGTATTTCTTGACTTTTGATGCTAGTTCTAATATTGTTGGAAATATAGTTTTAGTGATAGTCATAGTTGTCGCGATACTTTTTGCTTGGTTTGGAAAGGGTAAAGGGAATGACAAGTAATTCTGCGAAACATATTTAAAGATAACATTGATTGATAAGTTATGGCTCTTGATATTGGAAGTATTTTAGCTGCTTGGGAAGCGGTAGGCGTCTTTGATTATGCTTTACCATTTTTACTTGTGTTTGCAGTAGTGTTTGGAATATTAAGTGCAACGAAATTGCTCGGAGATCATAAAGGTATGCATATATTGATTGCGTTTGTTATTGGGTTATTATCTTTGCAATGGGGATTTGTTCCTGAATTTTTTAGAGAGCTATTTCCTAGATTGGGAGTTGGATTGGCAGTTATGCTTGTTATTTTGATATTGGTTGGTTTGTTTATCTCTGACAAGGATATGAAGTATTGGGGATGGGGGCTCGGGGCGTTAGGTTTCTTTATAGCCATAGTAGTTATATTTAAATCAATGGAGAAATTTGGATGGACAAATGGAGGGCTTTTAGCCGGCGGGGCAGGATTTGAGTGGATATTGCTTGGAATAATAGGCATAGGCTTAATAATTGCAGTTGCTTCTTCTGGGAATAAGACTCCGGACAATGCACCAGCAGAATTTGTAAAAAAATTATTTAGGTAAATAAAATGACGCCAGTAGATCTATCAGCAGTAGGATATATTCTTCCGATAGTTAGTTTCTTGCTTGTAGCCATAGTTAGCTTTGTCGTTATTTCTTCTTCAAAAATAGTGGAAGAGAAGTGGCTCCAAATATTTTTAAGTTTGTTTATTGCAGTATTATTTGTTAGTTTTGGAAGCGCTAGAGAATATGTAGAAGACGTTGTGCCTTGGTTTGTGATTCTTCTCATAAGTGCATTTCTTGTTTTTCTACTTACAGGGTTTATAGGAAAGGATGTGGACTTTATGAAGAAAGGAATAGGAGTGATATTTGTTGTGCTGTTGTTTATAGTGTTTATTGTTTCGGGAATAGTTGTGTTTTCAGGTTCAATAACTCCTTACTTGCCTGGGAATTTAGGATATGAAGGAGGAAATCCAGAAGTATTGAATTTTTTTGATTGGCTTTATTCTCCAAGAGTTGGAGGAGCAGTATTGCTGATAATTGTTTCAGCTTTATTGGCATGGGTTTTAGCGAGAAAGGAAAAGTAAAGTTATGGGGTGGAAAGAGTTGAGTTATTGGCTGAAAGGCATTATTGTTTTGTTTTTTTACTTTATTATTTTTGTTTTAGTTATTTCATTTGTAAATAAATTATTAGGTATTGGATTTAATAGTACTTTTTTAATAGGGTTAATAATTAGTTTGGTTTTGTCTATAATTATGGGTTCTATAGGTGGTCTAATATATGGAAAATTGAAAGAGAGAAATTCTCTTGGATATTATATCTATAGGGGGTTGGTTAAAGGATTCTTTATAGGTTTTGCTTTGGCGTTTATATCTATTTTTGCGTCTATAAAAATAACAGATATTTTAACTGGGGGAGCAGTCATTGAAGCACCAGCGTTTGCTGTAATATATTTAATTATTGCTTTAGTTGTTCTTGTTGTTAGTATGATTATTGGGGCAATAATTGGAAGATATACTGGTAAGAAGTTATTAGAGAACAATTGATTTTAAGTGGTAATTAAGATTTGTGATTATGTGTTTGGTGTTCTGGATGGGAAGCATGATGTGTGGGATGAGATTCGTGGTGTACTTGATGTTCTGAATGTTGTGGGTGCGACTTATGTCTGCTTTCCTTTACGGCTTTGAAAGATTTTTGGGTTTCTAATAATTCTTTCTTTATGTCTGCGATGTTTGTAATTGAATCTCCGACTTTTTGAAGGATTGAGAGTTGAAGTTGGTCAATTATTTTTTCTATCCTTTTTAGTCTTTCTTCAAGAGTTTCAAGTTTAGTTTCTGCAGTTGCTTTGAAAGAGGATATTTTTTCTATTTTTGCTCTTAAAAAATTGAACTTTTCAGAGACGGCTTGGTCTGCTATTTCAGAAATTGTTTCTGCTGATAGCCCCGAGTAATCTGCATAGCCTTGCTGTCCTTGCTGTGAATACTGGTCTGAGGCATATGTTTCAGAAGGATAGGGTTCTTGCTGTTGCGAATATTCTTGATTTGCAGGATAAGATTCCTGCTCTGGCTGTTGAGGGTATTCCATCATTGAAGGTTGCATATCTGAGACCTCTTGAGTTATTCCGCGCGAGGGCGAAGGCGCTGGAGGAATTGAACTTCCTTGATCTGGACTGACTGCTTGTTTAATTGCTGCGCCTTCAAGAGCTTCGTTTATTTGCTTTAATGAATATCCTCTGGATTGCAGAGAATTGTAGATTTCTGTATCTTGACGACCCTCAGATCTGAGCCTTTGCACCTCTTCTAATACTCCCATGATAAATTAATAGATGAAAATACTATTTATATATGCTTTTGTTTATTGATACTGTCACCTTAGAGGTTTATCCCTCGTAAATCTCTAGCACAATATTCTAT
>JBBSYL010000022.1:0-24086 GCA_038045265.1 Nanobdellota archaeon
AAAAAGGAGGAGACTTGACTATTTAATCATATCCCTTTAAGTAAACAGTATCCTATTTCTCGAGCTATGACCTATTTTGTGTAGAAGTTTACTTTCTAAAGTTACATAATTATTAATTACTTTAAAAAAGAACATGGAGACACCTTTTCTATTTTAAAGATATAATCAAAATTTTGTTCAAACTGATCTTCTTTATATCTTACAATCTTTTTCAGTCCGCCATTAAAAATTTCTCCGTCCAAAATATCCAAGAGCACAAAGTATGCAAAGTTCCCCATTTTTTTATATATCATTGAGCCAGCAGTAATTATCTTTTGCTCGGGAAAATATATTTCTTTTTTTGAAGAATGTACATTCCCAATTACTGCAAATGTCTTTTTGTCAGCAATTTTCAATATATTTTCTGCAAGAAGATGCTCATATTCTTCCTGATTTCTAGTTAAGGATGGAGAGATACAGTATATTTTTATATTCTTATGATATTTAGATTTAAAGTTATAGATTTTTTTAATTAGATTAAGATATTCCAAACTGTTCCTTCCATCAGTACAATATTCTTTTGAGAAAAATGCAATATTGCTTAATAATTCATAATCTCCACTATTCATATAAAAATCAAATTTTTCTTGGAATTCATCCGGTATTTCTAGGCCTATATTAAACTCTTCTTTCTCAGCCATCTTCAAAAAAAAGTCTGTCAGCATTTCTGGAATTTCTTTTGTTCCATGTGTTTCTCCAAAAATGATTAATCTCTTGTTTTTTATTTTTGATTTTATTCTTTTTATCATTTTATTCAATTAAATTATTTGCAACCTGCATTGGAGGATAAATCAATTTTGCAAAATCAACGGATTCTCCTTCTTTCCTTCCCATAATGGTAATACTTCTCATCATTCTTGCAAGAGAAGTATTTTTACTTACATCTACCATTGTTGCCCAATAATCATCGTTATTATGATACAAATCAGAACCCAAAATAAATTTAAGCTTATCTGGATTACCTCCAAAACATTTCAAACTCGCTTTCAATCCCTCTTTAAAATATCCCCCTGCAACCCTTTTTATTGTCTCCCTATTTCCTCCAAGCTTATCATTTATCCAGCTGTGCCAATCAGCTAAAAAAATAGAACAATCAATTCCAGCATCCATAAAATCTTTAACTTTAGACATGCACATCAATCCTGTACCTAAATGTATTTTACCAGAAATTTCAAAACCAATATAATGTTTAATCTTTGTTCCACTATCTAAAAGAAGTTTTAAATCCTCTTCAGTCATTATTTCTTCAGTATTCCTTGTAATTAATTCAAACTGTTTTTTGCTATCCATTATATTTGATTGAGAAATTTATTATATATAAGTTTATCTAAATAATTCTCTATGTACTTTAGGATACTTTATCTTAAATTCCAATACATCATAGGGTTTTTTTGGAAAGAATCCAACATCGTACAATCCCGTATATGTTTTGAAGGTGTATCTTACATCTCGTCCAGCAATATCTTTCTCAGTCATACTTCCAGGAAATTTCTTAAATCTCTCTCCTGGAGAAAACCATCCTATGCACATTATAGTCCTATTAATCGCAAGATGAGATAAAGGATGTCCATCACTATCGAGCAAATGATGCCCAGATGGCCTTAATATAGTCAATCCAGTATCTTCTTCCTTAAGTTGAAAAGTGAAAAATTGTCCAGCATATCTTAACAAGTTTAAATTGAATAATACTAATCCTTCTGCAGGTACAACAGGAATTTCCTTTTGCCTGTCTGAATATAATTGATTGCGCCACTTATAGCCCCATTTTCCATTCTGATTAGTAATAAGAAGCTGGTTAAGACTTATATTGTTTGTATTAGGTACATGTTCAGCGGCTTGAATAAGAAGTTCGTCATTTATTTCAAGAGGAACCACCGCACCATTTTCAATTAATATTTTATCCCCAAGTTCTAAAGTAGGAATAACAGGAATTGATTGATTAATCTCTGGTCTTCCACAAACTAAAGAAGGAAGTATAGGTATGCTTAACAAGCTAAAAATAAATTTTCTTCTATTCATTTTGAGTGATAAAGTTCACAAAAAGGGATATTTAAGCTTTACTTTGTTAGAGTATATCCTGCCTTATTTCCTGCAGAACCAACCCAATTTGTATTTGGTCCACAATCCCCTAATGCATTACAAGTAGAAATTTGTTCATTCAACCAACTGTCCGTTAAACACTCGCAATTTTCTGAACATTCTTCATCACCAAATATACCTTTTTCAAATTTCACTACGCACTGCGCATTTGCCTGCGCACAAATCTGCTGTGTCTCCTGCCCTTCCCAGAATTTTAATCCTGGAGGATTTTTAGGCAAGCATATATTATTTATCCAAGCACAGTCTCTTCTATCACTGTTTGAACAATCTGTTTGGTCAGTTTGCGATGTACAGTCTTGCCATCGATTAACTCTGCATGCAGCTTGCGAAAATTCTCCTTCGCTAGTAACCAATTTATCTTCTATGCACTCTTCTTGCCTAAAATCTTCACATGCTTCAACCACTTCTTCTCCATTAAGGCAAAGGTGTCTGAAGAATCTACTCCCTACATTATTTTTACTAGAATCTTTTTTTCCAACATCGTTTGCACACCATGATTCCCCATGTTTTCTTGCTTTTCCCGCAGAATCAACACAGTTTAAATTAGTGCATATATTATCTCCATAATTTGCTCTATTTCCTGTCTCGCTCTGTCTGCACACTGTTCCTTTCAAATAATTGCAATTTCCACAACTCTTCGAATTTCCAGTGCCGAGATTACATGACTCTTCAGGTCTTACTACATTCTTCCAATAAGCATCATCGTTTATTTTGCTAGCATCATAAATATTCGCAGGATTACCGCAAGTGTCTACAAAATAAACTCCTTCTTTTCCCGGAACACAAGTAGTTTCGTCGGTCTTTCCACATATAGTATTTAGTTCAGGATCAGTGCATAATTTATCTTTATAGAATGTCCCTTTACCAGTACCGTCTATTCCAGAATCACAATTAGCTTTTGTGGTAAACAAGCAGGCATTTTCAAATTCTTTTTCATATACACAGGCCCCCTTGTCTTGATTTTGCACACTTAATACGCATTGAACTTCATTTGTTATTTTATTATTAAAATTAGTTTCCAATCCCAAGAATCCTGAAAGTTTCTTGCACCTTACTAATGAAACAAAAGCCGCTTGATCTCCAAGCACACAACATCCTAAACTGCATTGTGCTGGGCTAGTTTCACTCCACGTTCCATTATTTACATTACACACGTCTCTTGGAACATTGTCTAAACATGTTCCCTCATTAGGACTGTAACAAACTCCAGGTTTACAGAAACTAGTACTTTCACAGCTCGTCGGCGCTTGCTGACTTCCTGAAGGACATTGGCTCTGCGGAACATTCTGACAACTCAATCCATCTATTGTTTTTGCGCAACACACACTCGCTTCTACAGCACTTCCAAAGCTAATCGCAAATATTAATATAACCGCACTTAACAAAAATACTGCGCCAATTTTATACATTTTATCTTTGTATCTCATTTCATTCTCCTCTTAATCCAGCGGGCCAGGCAAGGCTTCTGGATGCAAATGTGAATTTCTCTTTGCTTACAACATTTTCAACATTATAAATTGTACTGCCGTCTCCAAGCTTATCTTTTCTTATTATCAAATCAGGATAATATTGTGTATATGCAGTTATTTCTGAATCTCCTAAGCTTGCTTCAAAGTCAACAATATTTTCACTTATGGCGAGCAAATCATACATCTCGCTTGCATAGCTTATTTCAAAATTCTTATATGTTCTAGAAACTTCATCACTTACAGTCAAAGGTGCTTCAATATTCAATCCTGCCTTTCCAGGAGAAAATTCAACATCTAATTTAACTTCCCCTTTGGAAACACTTTTTTCAGATCTTTCAAGAGCATCAACAAGATTGTTAGCGCAATTATCTGCTATTGGAGAAAGCATTCTTCCAAGTTCCTTCTCAAATTGTTCTTTAAGTAAGGGTTGTTGCACAACGCAAGTCTTGTAATACTCATTTGTATAACACAAATATTTTATTTTTTTATCCTTGTAAACTATAAATCCTTCAGGATTCAGCTCTCCACCCTGACTTGCTATCAGTTCAACATTTTCTCTGAACTCTTCTTCAATACATCCTTCAAGAAAAGCTCTTGGATCACTTGCATCATCCCTCAATAATCCTCCCCTTGGTCCAGACACAAAAAATACAACGGCAATAATAGCAACTATAGCAAGCGCAGCAATAATAAAAGCAGTTGCCTGTCCTCTTTTTCCTCTGTTGAACATCTTCTTAAATGAAGTTTTTTGTTTATAATACTTGCGATAAATGGGAAACAGGAAAAGAAAGATATATATATGAAAAATTAAGACAGTTTATGGCGAAGGTTTCAATTTTGAATATATTTTATTTATTAGCATTAATATTTGTATTTCTAATTTTTGTCGCATACCCTACTTTTTATTTGTTATTCCCAGACTCAGTAATCACAGAATTTCTTATCTTCATATTTGAGTCAGGAAATTTCAATTATCCAATAGAAAATTTCTCAGCAGTTTTTCTCCTTGGGGGTTATGGTGGGGTTCTGGCTATATTATTCTTTTCATCATATTTTACTTCAAATAGAAGCAACGCAGAAAAATATATTGTAGGAATATACCTAATTATTGCTATTGTTGCTTTAGTACTCAACTTTTTGAACTTGAATTATTCTGTAAGTACACCGCTCCAGAATTTAGCAAATTTTGTAAGTCTTGAGGATAGCCACTGGTTGCTGGACATATTTGTATTATTACCTGTTTGGTTTGCTTACATTCGCATTGTTTCCTTTACTTTCAGAAGCTTTCACCCAGTAAGCGCATATAGTTAACTCTCAAACTTTCTGACCTTTTATAATAACATTGCACGCACTTCCTGGACCTCTATCAAAAATATCCTTACACTTTATGTAATATGTGTCTTTCTTATTGAAAGTCGTAGAATGACTCTTATCGCTTCCGCCCATACTTGTCGCATTATTGAATGAAAATGCACAAGATTCAGTAGAATAAACGCACCGAGCATTTTCATCTGTTACAACAGTTAATAAATCAAAAGTTGCATATGCCCTTACAACCTTCGGTGCAGTTCTATCTATCTTTATATCAATTTTAACTTTATTATCTGCTTTATTTCCTGCAATATCTTCACATTCAACAGGAACTTCTAACTGCCCCCCAAATAAAGTTTGGAATGTTTGTTTATGCACTTTCCCGTAAGTTTCAAAGAATCTGCTCGACACCTCTCCGAACTTATATTTACATTCAGCCCGTCCATCAACACCTCCATAAGTTTCTATTTCAATATCTACAGAAGTCGGCTCAACTCCAGAAACAATTGTCCCATTAATTGGCTTATTTATCCTTACTCCTAGCTGATTTATACTCTTTCTTAAGCTGAACACATAACTTTGCTGATTTGTATTTCTGCTCTGTGTCTTATTCATTCCATTTTCAACTAAATCAGTAATAATTGTTTCAGGCAATGTAATGTTTGTTATTCCCTTAAATCCGCTTCGCCTATCAAGCTCATTCAAATGAGTATAATTTATATTATCTGAATAATACTTTACAGTTGTCCCGTCAACATTGAATACAACAACCGTTGTATTTACCCAAGGCTGGTCTTTACATCTTACAAAATAAGAATTATTATTTGCTTGAATTGGATAATTATTTTCACATTCCCACCCATATAATTCCTGATCTTCAAAGTCCATTTTGCAACTCATGTTATTTTCCATAGAATCATAAACTTTATCTCCAAAACTCCACCTACATTCACTTGGCTCGTTAGTCCATAAAGTTACATTCTTGCTTGTTTCATTCCAAGCAACATATTCTAATGTAGGTACTTTATTCGTTATAACTGGAGGGCTTAAATCAATTCCTTTTTGTATGCAGAATCCAATCGAATAATCAACAGGATTTTTATTTCCATTTTTATCTTGGCACTTCACATAGAAATTAAATTCTGTACTTGCATTTGCCGGAATGTAACCGTTATATCCTAATGCTCTCAAATCAGGAACAGGCAATACAATTGTATGATTCCTTCTGAATAAACTGCTTAATCCAAAATCCTGTTCCATTTCGTCAAAAGTTTTTCCTCCAACTCCAGTAACTCTGCACTGCCCCGGCTCGTCCAATTGCATTCCAAAAATAAGTTGAGAATAAGGTTCCAAACATCCGCTTGCACCTACATCATCTTTCTTTATTCTAAATCCATTTTCTGTAATGTTTGAAAAAGAATGGGGAATACTAATTAATCCAATTAAAGGATTTATTCTTGGGGGAATTACATCATTAGGATTTATATTTACACATTCAACACTTTCCGTATTTTCATTTATTAATTGACATGTTTGTCCTAAAGAAGAGCATGAATATCTACTGCAGGGGAATCCATCACTTCCGCATTTTCCACAATTTATTCCCCCAAGAGGTGCCTGCCACGGTTTGCACGTAAATTGAACATCAATCCTTTTTTCTTTTCCTATTCCAAATACCATCAGGAGAATAATTATAATAATTACAACAACTATTATTATTATACCTGCAGCTGCAACTCCTCCAACTCCCGCGCTTGCTCCTCCGCTTGCACCTCCCGCACTAGCCCCACCAGCTCCTGCCCCTGCACCCGCAGCACCAGCGCCAGCAGCAGCACCGCCTCCAATTCCAGCTGCACTTCCAGCTGCACTAAATGCTGCACTAAATCCAACTTTCATGACGGCAAAACCTAGTAATGCTCCCCCCGCAGTTCCGAGAGCAAGTAAAGAATAAGCTTCAGCAGAGCTTAGTCCTTTTCCAACTCCTGTAATCTGCAATAATAAACTTGTAAGAGCAAATCCAACTGCCGCACCAGCTAATGCTCCTCCAAAAGCATTTATCCAAGGATAAAATGTAGCTAATCCAACTCCAAGGGTAGTATGCCCTAGAAGTAATGGAACAGCCACTCCCACAGCACCAGCAGGCAGACTAGCACTGCTCAAAAATTCATCGACACCATTATCAGGAATGGAAGCATCAATAAATCCGGGGAATCCTATCTCTCCGTAATATTCTTTTATATCCACAGCTTTCGCATATTGTCCCTTAAACAAAGATTCATCTGCATATCTTTTCAAATTTGCAAGATAACTTGCACTTAATCTCGGAGAATTACTAACTCTATAACTTTCACTTACATCTCCCAAATAATTTGCACTCGCCCCACAATCTCCTAAACTCATACACAAATCATTCATCTGCTGTGCAAAATTGGCTGTTAAACATTCTTCATTTATTTTCTTATCACTAAAAACTCCTTTAACTTTAACATAAGTGCATTTTTGAGTTGCAATACCGCATATTCCTTCTGCACCCTCTCCTCTTCCACCTTCATCAAGTAAAAATCCTTCAGGATATTTTGGAGCACACACATCAAATTTAAAATCTTTTGAAACAGCAACACTTTTTACAAAACAATCAGGATTCTTTCCACAACCATCAATATCCCTTTTTGTATTGTAATTTATGCACTGTTGCCAGCTATTAATCCTACATGTAGCAGTTGAAAATTCTTTTCCATTTACATTTGTTCTCGATTCAGTGCATATCCCATTTCTGTAATCCTGACATGGTTCTTGAGTTACTTCTCCTCTAGCACATGTGTTTCTAAAATGTCTGCTTCCAGGAGTGTCTGTAGATTTTCCTCCATCAACTCCAACTTTTCCTTGATAACTGCACCATGATTCCCCATTTTGTCTTTCTTTTCCATTTTCGTCTATACAGCTTATACTTTTACAAACATAATCTCCTGCAGAAACTTCCCCTATGCCTGCTTTTCTACATACACTACTTTTCAAATAATTGCAATTCCCACATGTTTTTGAATTTGCAAGATTGTTGTTTCCTGCCTGCACATTACATATTTCATTTGGTTGCATTACTCTCCCATTATTCCAGCTCTGCGCTTTTGGTAATGAATAAACATTCTCCTTGTTTCCACAGCTGTCAAGCCAGTAAACTTGGTCTTTTCCAGAAATGCATGATGTTCTTGCCTGCGCTTGACAGCTTGTATTAAGTTCAGGATTGGAGCAGAGAAATCCAGAATAGAATTCTCCTCTTATTGTTCCTTCACAATCCTGTCTTGTTGTAAATTTACACTGATTTATTGTTCCATCCCCTCCATAAGTGCAAGCTCCTTCTTCCTGGCTGTTTGCCGCATTGATACATCTTAATTCATTTACTATGTCTGGCCTAAAAATATTTTCTGTTCCAATTAAATCAGATTCTCTATTGCACTGTTGTTCTGTCTTAAGACTTGCACTTCCTCCTATTATACAACACCCAGCCCTGCATTCATTTACATTCCCATTTGGATCATTAAACCATTTTAATCCTGAATATTCACATCTTTCTTTAGGAGCATTCAAAGAGCATATACCAGTAATATTGTTATAGCATGCCCCTAAACTGCATTGTGCAACATCTTTCATCGGAGAAGGAATACATGCAGTCTTGCATTTATCGTTGCATTCACTCGCAATAAATTCTTGGCATATAACTCCTGTCTTGCTCTCAAGGCATGTCCAAGCGCCATTATCTAGGTCAGAAACTTCTAAAGCATTTACAATATTTAATTCATTAAACAAAATTTCTCCTATTTTTGGAATAATCTTTCTCAGATCATAATTTATCTTTTCTACTCCAAAACCTTCATTCATAAGATACGGAAAACTAATACTTAAACTAATTACTAATATTATTTGCAGTATCGCCTTCCATCTCAAATCTCGTTGATTATTTTCTTTTTCCATTTTAAATTCCAGGAGGTATTGCACAGCTCCTTATGGCAATTTTCATCTCCTCTTCAGATATTACATCTTCTATCGTATAGACTTTTGTTTCATCTCCCAAATTGTTCTTAGTTATTTTGAAATTTGGATGCAGATTCATATACCCCGCATATTCAAAATAGCAATATTGCGCTTCTTGATTTGAAATTATTATTGCTATATCTGCCAGATCGTATAAAGAAGATCTAGTTTCAACATTAAAAGAGTTTATTTTTTTGCTTGCCTCTCCGTTAATTTCTACTTCTCTGTTGATATTGACAAATATTCTTTGAGGAGCCATTTCGACATAAAATTGCATTTCCCCAATTTTTACATCATTATTTCTTTTCTCCAAATTCTCCTGAAGATTCAAAAAGCAATTTTCTATATCCCCTTCAATATTCTTTTTCATCTCGGCATTTATCTCACCTATTAAATCAAGATGCTGATTTATACAGGGCTTGAAATATCCCTCATTTTTACACAGATAAGCAACAGAAATATTATTGTAGCTTATGCTGTTTTCTGAATTGATGAATCCTCCGCCTGCAAGCATTTTCTTCGCGTTCTCTTTTACAGCTTCCCCAACACAACTTGTTATAAAAGACTCAGCATTATCTTCTCTCACAGCATCAATCCCTCCATCGGGAGATCCTCTGAAAGCAAAAACAAGTATTATAATCGCTATGGCTCCAATAATAACAATAATCCACAAAGCAGTTTGTGCTTTTTTATTTTTTCTTTCCACCATCTTTCTCCTTTAAAAACCTTATTGCAGTTTCAATAACATGCGATTTGTTTCTATAATTTTTCTTTTCAATTAGAGAATCAATGATCTTGATTATATCTTTATCAACTGTTGCAGATATTCTTTCTTTCATATTACTTTATCCTACTTAATATTACAAAGTATTATTATATAAATATTCTTATATGTAAATCCATACCAATTGGAATGTCAGATAAATCCCATTTAGGCCAGGTTTCTATATTCTGGGGAAATGGTAAGGGAAAGTCTACCTCCGCCTTTGGAACAGCCGTTAGAGCTTTAGGAAATGATTATTCTGTACATTTAGTACAGTTCATGAAAAACGGCGCTCCCTCTCTTGAACAGCAAATTCCCGGGGAAATAGAAGCATTGCAGAAATTCCCAAAATTTTCATTTAAAAGATTTGGCATAGGCAACTGGGCAACAAATAAAAACAAACATGAGCACATTTCTTCAATTCATGAAACTATGAGTTATTTAATTTCATGTATGGGTAAATATGACATAATAATAGCTGATGAGATTCTTTATGCCGTTCAGCTCGGTTTGTTAGAAGAGGAAAAAGTATTGGATTTAATAAAAAACAAACCAAAAAATCAAGAACTTATTCTTACAGGTTCCCACATTGCCTTTTCAAAAATCTTTGAACTAGCAGATTTAGTCACAGAAATAAAGAAGATAAAACATCCTTACGATTCTGGAAAATTGGCAAGAAAAGGTATAGAATTTTAAGCTCTTACTTTATATTCTTTATCTATATTCTTTCCATCGATATTTATTTTCCTTATTATTTTCCCTACTCTTATTGCATTCTCCCTCACCTTAACAAGGTCTTTTTCATTCTTGGGTATCTCTATCTGTTCGACGATTAAAGTATGTTCAATTAAACACTTCTTGCCTTCATTAACATCCCAGAAGAATGCTTCCCTAGCTTTCTGCCAATATTTTGCATCCAATTCCATAACGCAAAAACCTCCATCTACTTTTTCTGCATTTTTGCCAGGTTTTGGCAATGCTTTTTTTGTTTTTAATTTAATACCTTCCATTTCAGCATCTAGAAGATAGCAATAGGCATTTGGATAATCTAAAAGTGAAACTTGAGAAACTTCATATACATAACTACTTCCCTTCTTTCTTCCATCCCTACCTGCAATATTATCTTTACTCATTATCTTGCCGGTAAACTTTACTTCTGTGAGTTCATTAACAAATCTGGCGAAATCGCTAACCCATTCGAAACTGCCTTTTATTTTAATGTTTTTTCCCTTATTATAAGAAATCAAAAATCTCCTGCCATAATTCCCTTTTCCGAACCTCACAAAATATCTATGAGATTCTTCATCTTCTTTTCCCTCAAGGGTTTTTTTAAGAAAGCTTTCCATACATACAGTTCTAGAATTTTGTTTATAAATTTTTGCCTGGTAAAATGTTCCTATCTGAAGCTTTGTAAAAACAAGGATTAAAGATTTGTTTGACAAATCTTTATATATTATCTTATATATGTTACAAAATGGAACTTGATACAAAAGACATAAAGAAAATATCCCTTATGATTGTAATACTCATTCTCGGGGTCCTAACTTTCTTCTTATTGCGCCCAGTCCTTCTTTCAATTATTGCAGGACTTATTTTGGCCTATATATTCACACCAGTATATAATAGGATCACCCCATTCATAAAAAATAGGTCTCTTGTCGCATGGATCGTTGCAATCGTGGTGATAGTAATAATAATTACCCCTCTATGGTTTATTACCCCCCTAATGCTTCAACAGGTATTTGACGTATTCACTTTTACACAAGAAGTGGAGCTTGGAAAAGCAGTTCAAATAATCTTTCCAACAGCAAATACCCAATTTATCTCTCAGATGACTCTTGCTTTGAATAGTTTTTCAAATAAAATAGTGGCCGCTGCGCTGGGCTCTCTTAATTCCTTTATTCTTGAATTGCCAATAATCTCGCTTCATATTATTTTGGCATTATTTGTTTTTTTCTATGCCCTTAAGGACGGAAAAAGTCTAAGGGAATTTGCAGAAGGTCTTTCGCCATTCTCCAAGTCTAAAGAAAAATTAATTGTGCAGAATTTCAAGGATATAACTGATTCTGTTGTTTATGGCCAAATTATAGTTGGAATAGTGCAAGGTAGTCTTGCAGGTCTGGGCCTTTTGATATTTGGGGTGGGCAATGTTATAGTTCTTACGTTCTTAGCAATTTTCTTATCTCTCCTTCCAATCCTTGGACCCTTCCTTATCTGGATTCCAGTAACTGTTTACTTATTCGTCACAGGAGATACGGGAACCGCAATAGGATTCCTTCTTTACAATCTACTCATAGTTTCTACAGTCGATAATGTACTTAGAACGTATCTTATTTCAAGAAAAACTCGTTTGTCTCCTGCGATAGTATTAGTTGGGATGGTTGGAGGGTTACTTGTATTCGGCGTTCTTGGTCTACTTTTAGGCCCATTAATTATTGCGTACTTCCTTATGCTTTTAAACTCTTACAAAGATAAAACTCTTTATAATCTCATCACGGAGGAGCAATGAGGCACAGTTTTATAAAACCCAAAATCTTTTAAAAACAATGAACAGAGGTAAGAATTACATAGCAGAACTTGCAGATTATGTTAAAAAGAATCTTAAAAAAGGATATACAAAAGAGTCCTTGAGGCAAGGCCTTCTAATTCAGGGGCATTCCAAGCTTGAAGTGGAAAAAGCAATGAAAAAGGTAGAAGAAGACTTAGCAAATGCCGCCCCAGTTCTAAAGACCAAACCGGACATTACTTATGAAGTTGTGGAGCCTGAAAACGTCAAAGTCGAGAAGAAATCTTTCTGGAAGAGAATTTTTGGTTTGTAAAATCAATGTTTTTTAAGGCTATTAGCAAATTCTTTTAAAAATTCTAAATAATTCTTTTTTGTATCCCACATTTTCGATGCAGACCCATATACTGCCTCAACTTTCTTGTAAGAGGCTTTTGCTTTTTCAAAAGTGACAGAAGGCCAAAAGCTTTGTAGCTCAGAGTCATTAAAGAAAACTAAGATAGGGACACTTTCAACTATTTCAATTTTAGTTGCCTCAATAGGCAGTTTTTCTTTCCTTGCAACTTCAAAATAATGTAAATGGAATAATTCATGCGCAAGGATATATAATTGAGATTCAATAGGCAAACTTCTTATTTCATCATTTTTTCTAAACTCATTTCCAAGAATTATTATATTTCCTTTAGATATTACTGAGAATCCAGGAATGTACTTAGTTATTATGCAGATATACTCTTTCAATTCCCATTCGTATCCAGTTATTTCCTTTATTCTGCTGAAATATCTATCTTCTATTTTCTTCCATCTTCTCTTTAGATTATTGGCAAATTCAATAAATTGGCTTGTTGAATATTCTCTATTTAGTTCTTTAATAATTTCTTCATCTGTTTTTTTCAGTAAATTTAAGCCAGGAGGAGTTACTTTATCTTCTCCACATACTTTTATGTATTCTTTCAAATAAAAAATTTCTTTTTCAACGTCAACAATAAATTTTACTTTTGCCATATTAAAACGCCGACACCCGGAATCGAACCGGGATATCCCGAAGGAAACCAGTTCTCAAGACTGGCGCAGTACCATTGTGCCATGTCGGCTTACACATGTCTAATAATAATCTCTTTTAAATGTTTATCCCTGGCCAAGTAATGGGTGTCTGCCTTGTCCAGCAACGCAATTAGAAAATAGATGAAATCCTTTAGTACTAGTAGTCTGATAAGCCCATCCTTCAACCAATCTTTGGAAAACCAAATCACTCGATCTAGCATCAAACCATTGATATCTACCCAATACCCCAACATTTCTCATATAATTTAAAGTTCCTTCACCATTCAAGGTTACTTCACTCAAATACGCCTGTTCAGTCTGGTCTTCTGATGGACATGTGAAAACTAATTCTCCACCTTCTCTTAAATTAGACTTAACTCTATAAACATTTATTCTTGCAGGAACAATAAGACAGACTTTTAGAAGTTTTAATGCTTCACTATCTCCAAGCAAAACGAAAAGATCATTACCTCTTTCAAGCTTTTGAACAACTTCAGGTTTTCTTTCCAAAACATAACCGCAAACTTTTGAGGGAGAATTCCTTTTCATATTAAAACTTTTAAAATTTCATTTAACTACTTTATTGTTATGTCAAGATGCTTGACAGAAAACCTCATCTTAAAAGAAGAGGTTGCATCTTGAACATCCTAACCTCAAGAATTTCCAATTCTTGATGGCATTCAAGGACTTACGTCCTTGATGACACGAGTGCTTGTCACAAACCATGTCCTAAAGGACATGGTAGCACATCGTGTTTTTGATACACAACAACCTTTAGACTAAGAAAAGCCCTGCTGTTTATACTAGAACAGGCCTGCAACTATTGGACTCATAATAGAGTTTTAACCAAATAGTGAAGCGAGGCCAGCGGCTGATTCAACAGGCTTTTCTTCTTCTTTCTTCTCTTCTTCCTTTGCTTCTACTGGTCCTGCACTTACAACAGCAGTACTTGCATTAGCTAATTCCTGAGCAATGTCAACTCCATGTAAACTTGCAATCAAAGTTTTTATCTTAGCTTCATCCGGCTCAACACCAGTTGCTTTGATTACCTTACCTAAATGTTCTGCATCGACAGGCTTTCCAAGCTTATGCAAAAGCAAAGCACCGTACACGTATTCCATGTTCTCTATTATGCGCCCTCCTTTGTAGTTGTTAATTTCATAATTGCTTTTTCGTGCATTCCTGCCTTTCCAATTAGAGCAGAAATTGTTTCTTTGCATACGTAAGCAAGATTGATGGCAAATCCTCTGGCTTTTCCTATTGCATGTCTAAGTCCATCTAATGCTTCTTCCTTATTTATTTTAATACCCACATAAACTTTGTCTTCAGTAGAGTCATATGCAGCAAGTGGTTCGAATCCTACTTTCATAGGGAGAATATTTAATTTTCCAAGGACAGAAGCAACATTTGCCTTGATTATATCTCCTGCTTTAACAATTGTATGTGACTGTTTAATAGCAAGCTTTCCCCCTTCAACAGCAACTTTCAGTCCCACTCCGCTCAGCTCAGAAATTGCAGGTCCCGGAATTAAATCAGTTGGCCCAGGCTCAACTTTTATATCTTCTAATGCAACATCTCCTGCTTTGGCTCTGGCAGGGCTTTGATTTTCTGTCAAAAGAGCAGACAATTCAAACGCATCAAGATTTGAGAAAAATAGAGCAACATCTGCATGAATACTTTCTTTTATTTTATCTAATCCTTGTCTGTTAACTGTTTCAATGGCTCTTATTATAGAAGATTTTCTTGCTACTTTTATCTCTGCTCTCCCCCTAAGATTTTTCTTTATAGTATGAAACTGTGAGCTTGGAAGCTTTCTTGTGGATGCTATAAGTGTTGTCTTACTGCCTTTAATTTTCGAGGCCATTTCAGCCACAATATTTTTCTTATATTCAGGTATTTCCTTTTCTCTTATCCTAACTTTCTTTTCCTTACCCATTATTTAACCTCCACAACCTTTGGCTTACTCATTGTAAGCTTGACCATTACATTTCTCACATTATCCTGTCTTATCGGTAAAACTGCGAGCAATCCGTCATAAACTGATTTTATATTTTCGATTATCTCTTCATCTTTCATTTTTTCTGTTCCAACACTCACCTTAACGCTTGCTTCTTTAACCCTTATCTTAACCGCTCCATCTATTTTAGTAAGTAAAACTTTTATCGCAGCGTCATTAACCACAGGCAATACTCCTAATTGAGGTGAAGGCATTTTACCTAATGGTCCCAACGATTTACCGAAAGTTGTAGCCACAGCCGGCATCAGCTTTGCTTCAGCAATGAAGAAATCATATTCTCTTATTAACTCCTTCAAGGGTTTCTTATCTTTATATTTAGGAAAATCTGCTTTTGTTACAGTTTTTACATTGCTATTTTTTTCTTCGAAGAATCCGCACACATTTTTCTTTTTCACAACATGGGGTAAATTTATAATTGTACTTACAGAATCTCTTTTCAAATCAAGACCCTTTAGATTTATAATTAAGTCAAAACTCTGAGTAAACTTTCTTTTCTCTTCATTCCTAAGATCTTCTATCGCTTTCTTAATTTCCATGATTTACTTCCCATTGTCTCCTACGTTATGACCCGATGTATAGAACATATCATCAAGGTACGTAGTTATCGACAAATCTTCTTGTTTTGGAGGTTTTTAAACTTTACCTGTCAGAAAAATATTCTCATAAGATTGCTTATAATAAACCCTACAAGGCCTATGGCTAATATTCCTACTGCCGCAACCTTGCTTACAGCCCAAAATTCCTGTTTGCTTGGCTTGCTTAATACGTGCCAAACTCTTTTTGACTGCAACATAAACGACTTTATCTTTGAAGCTATAGAAACTTTCTCTCCATTCATCTCCATAAGTTAAATTAAGTTAAGAGGTTTTTAAATTTACTCCTCACTACTTACATAAGCAATTCCAAGCTCGCTTTCGAGTTGCTTTTCTTTGCTCTTAGGAAAATCCGTTGAAACGCCCATTATTTGAGAACTGGTCACACCAGTAACAATTAGCAATACCCTTATCGATTTATCTAGGTCTGGAGAAATTTGTGCTCCTGAAATTATTTTTGCGTTAGAAGATATCTTTCCTCCAATTATCTCCATAACTTTTCTATATTCATCCAAAGACATATCAGGCCCGCCAGTTATGTTTACTAATGCCCCGGTCGCATTTGTTATATCTACATCAAGTAATGGGTTTTCAATTGCCTTTATTGTAGCATCGATCGCTCTCTGATTTGAATCTGATTCTCCTATTCCTATTAAAGAAACCCCTCCATTCGACACAACAGCTTTTATATCGGCGAAATCCAAATTGACCAGACCAGCTTTAGTAATTAATTCTGTAATACCTTTAACAGAATTTGTGAGTATTTCGTCTGCAACTTTAAACGCGGTATGTATGGGCAATTCTGGTGCAATCTCAAGTAACTTATCATTAGGAATTACAATCAACGTGTCGCACACTTCAACCATTCTTTCTAACCCATATTGCGCATTCTCTATTCTTTTCTGCCCCTCAACAGTAAATGGTAAAGTTACAATCCCTATAGTTAAAGCGCCCTGTCTTTTTGCCATATCTGCAACTACTGGCGCAGATCCAGTTCCTGTTCCTCCTCCGAGTCCGCATGTTATGAAAACCATATCAGCCTCAGCAAGTTTTTTCTTTATCTCCTGCTCAGATTCTTTGGCTGCTCTCTCACCTATTTTAGGATTGCTTCCGGCTCCAAGTCCGTGCGTTAATTCTCTCCCGATTAATATTTTAGTATCTGCATTGCTGTAAAGTAAATCCTGCGCATCAGTATTAATAGCAATTATCTCACACCCTTTAATGCCTGTTTCTTTCATTCTTGAAATAGAATTTCCTCCTCCGCCCCCACATCCAACAACCTTTATTCTTGCACCTTGCTTTTGCAATAATAATTCCAATTCCTTGTCGATGTCAGTTTGCGCTCCACCCTTTTCATAGAAAAACTCAGCCATAATCTCCCCATGCATTATCCATTTATAAGTATTGTTGTACTATTATTGAGCAGAATTACTTTTCTCTTCTATCTTTTTGCTCTCTTTCAATTCAAATCCTAATTCCTTGCCCATGAGTTGCTTAAATTTCTCGCTAAATGCTTTAGAATATGCTTCCAATATCTTGGGACCTTTTATAATAACTTTTTCTTTTATTTCAAATTCAGGAATAAATTTAAACATTATTTCGAAAAGAGCTTCAGCCCTTTCCTTGTCTTCTTCAACCTTTCTTGCAATTGAAAACTTGTATTCCAGCTCCTTTCCAGCTAAAGGATTGTTAAAGTCTACTGTGACTCTCGCACCAGACACTGTAATTACTTTAACAAGCATATTATCTAAAGTCAACATCATTCCAGGTCGAGGCATAACTTCTTTTTCAGTAAAAGCATTCAATGGAATAATCCTCATCATGTCTTTTCTTCTCTCTCCAAACCCTTCTTTTACAGAAATTTTTACATCATAGTTCTTCCCAATTTCCTTGCCTTCAAGTGCCTTATCAAGTCCAGGCACAACCATGCCCTCGCCTATCGCAATTATTGTTTTCCAACCTTCTTTTTTCGAACCTGCATCTTTCAAATCTTCATTTATGTTGCTGTCAAAAATATTTCCATTTGCATACCCAGTATATTTGATTTCTATGAATTCGCCTTTTTTAGTTAATTCCATGTTTCAGCATTATCAGTAACCTTTATAAATATATTTCATCCCATTGCTTAATGGTTTTAAGATTAATCAATGCTACTGGCGCTAAACCCGGCACAACCTTGCTTGTTGATGGTGAAGCCTGCGTGGTAAGGTCAAATGATATAAGTAAAACGGGAAAGCATGGAGCTTCAAAATGCAGAATAGAGGCAATAAGTGTGATAACAGGAAAAAAGAAAGTTATTGCAGTCCCAGGAGATAGCAGATTCGACGTACCTATGATTGAGAAAAGAAAGGCGCAAATATTAAACGTTAATGAAGGAAAAGCTTCAGTTATGGATTTAGAGAATTACGAAACTCTCGATCTTCCATATATAGAAGAAGTAAAAGACCAGTTGGCTCCTGAAAAACAGGTGGAATATTGGGATATAGAAGGAAAGAAAACAATAATGAGGGTTATGTAAATGGCTACTAAAATACCTATAGCCCAAATTAGATTATTTGCAAATGTATTTGTCTGCAAAGATTGCAATAAAAGAATAAGAACACAAGCACTTAGAGTAATTGCGGGAAAAATTAAGTGTCCAAGATGTGGCGGTCATGCTTTCAGACCGATCAGGAAGAAATAAATAAAGATGGTTAGTTTTATAGCAATAGATCTCACGTTACTTGTATTGTTTACCCTATTCGTTTTTATCTTCATTTACACAAGAAAACATAATCTTAAAAGAGAAGGATTAATTTATCTCTATCGGACAAGTCTCGGATTGAAAGCTATTGAAAATACAGCAAGAAAATTCAAGTCAATTCTAAAACCTTTGCAATATTTAGTAATACTCTCAGGGTATATTTTGATGATCCTGATGATCTGGGCATTATTTGCGACCTTATTCATATACATTAACCAACCAGACTCTTCACCGATATCAAAAGTTCCGGCAGTATTTCCTCTCATTCCATATTTTCCAGAATTATTCGGATTGGATTCAGTATTTCCACCTTTCTACTTTTTTTATTTCATAGTCTCAATAGCTATAGTCGCTGTTTCCCACGAATTTTCCCACGGTATTTTCGCACGGCTGAATAAAATAAAAATTCATTCCACTGGATTTGCATTTCTTGGTCCATTCCTTGGAGCTTTCGTAGAGCAAGACGAGAAGCAGATGTTGAAAGCAAAAAAATTCCACCAACTATCAATTTTGGCAGCAGGAACTTTCGCAAATGTAATTATGATGATCCTTTTTGGAATAATCCTCATCCTTTTCTTTTCTCTTGCTTTTACTCCAGCAGGATTCATATTTAATACTTACGCAACTGCTCCGATAAATATCTCCCAAATTGATTCGGTCAATGGCCAGCCAATAAGCTTATTTGATCAAGAAGATCAAGCAAATCTCTCTACAAAAGAGCTTATAGAAATAAAAATAGATAATGAAACATTTTTTGCAGATCCAGCCTTCCTTTCTTACTCCCTAGAAAATAATATAGAATATACATTAGCTTTCCAAGACTCTCCAGCATTTAATGCTCGGCTTAAAGGTGCAATAATAGAATTAGATTACACGCGAATAAATTCATATGATTCCCTAGTTAACACATTATCAAATCACAATCCTGGAGATACAATAAACATAAAGACAATCAATTCAACTAAAGAGATAACAGAGTATAATATTGTTCTTGGAGAAAGAGAAGGCAAATCCTTTTTAGGAATAGGTACTTATCCAAGACAATCTCGAGGTTTCATGTCTTACTTATTCAATTTATTCACACAATTCAAAGATCCAAACATTTACTATGAATCGAACATAGGAGTTTCAGGTCAATTCATTTATGATTTATTATGGTGGATTGTTATTATTAATTTGCTTGTAGCATTATTTAATATGTACCCCGCAGGAATACTTGATGGCGGTAGATTTTTGATGCTTACTCTTTGGGGAATTACAGGAAGCAAGAAGATAGGAGAAAAATCTCTAAACGTTATGACCTGGCTTCTATTGGCCATAATAGCAATAATGATGGTTCGATGGGTCTTTGCTTTCTTTTAGCAAATTTTATATAGTATAAAACTTATAGACTATTATGGAGAAGAAAACCCTCGGTTGGACTGGAATAATTTTAGGAATAATTGTTGCTGTTCTTGGTTGGAATAGTTTTCCTGACGCAATTAGCGGAGGATACATGAGCTTTGTAGGCTATATCTTAATTATAATAGGAATAATTTTACTTTTCCTTTCAAATTCTAAAAAATAATTAGCTCAGCCACTTAATTCCTTCTTTTGTAAACACAACTATCTTTACCCCTACCGGTGTGTTTAGTAAAGCAGATAACAAAGCCATATGTTCTTTTCCATTTCCAGAAGCAAGAGAAAGAGAAACCTCAAAATCTCCACTTAATTCTTTTTTCAGCTTTTCTTGCATTTGTTCTTTCATGTCTATTAAAGATTTTTCAGAACTAATGTTTATAACTTTGCACTTACCATTTGTCGGAAAATCTTCCTTGCTTGATTTAATAATTATTGCTCTTTCATATTCTAATCTATTTAACAAAGCAGTAACCTGCCCCCAATTTTCTTTATCCTCTCCAACAAAAGCAACAAATTCCATTGAATCTGTTGAGGAATTAGATTTATAACTCTTATTGTGCTTGGATGATTATGGTTAAAGAGACACATTTGGGAGAAATTATTCTTAGAAGATATGAAAAACCATATGAAATGTCCGATAGAGAGTTAATGAAAAAAGTTTGTCTTTCTCTCGGCTTGTTACAACCAGGAGACTCAAGAGATATAATCGTAGATATAATGTTCATTCTTGAAGAAGCAAGAAAAAACAAATCCTGGCTTTCTTCCTTTGAAATCAGAGACAAAGTTGAACAATTCAGAAAAGATAATTCTCTTGAAAGCAGGGGCCTCGCAGAATCAAATATAAGAAGGCAATTGAAACGCCTTCAGGATTCAATGATAGTCGATAAAAAGGAAAACAAATACCGCATTTCAGAATTTGAATCTCTTTCATATATCTTTCACAACAAGATAGAAAAGTTTCTCCTTCCACAAATAATGGAAAGAGTCAAGGAATATTTGGGGAAGTTGGAATAAAATGACTAAAGAAGAAGAGCAAACAGAAGTATATAAAGTAAAAAGAGGAGGAATAGTGAGAAACGTATATGATGCCGTCGTTGTAACCTTAAAACCAAAACAAATTCTAGAAATGAACGGCGCTGAAGGATATGGAGTGTTTAGAGTAGGGAGGTGCAATGTAAAACTAAGTTATGTTCCAACAAGGAAGAGGATTGAAATTACTGGAAGCCCAGAAGAAAGAAGAAGAACAAGAACACTAATTGAAAAGATGGCTGATGTAACCTTAAAGATTAGGCGAGATTAAATTATTTACACAAAGCCTCATGACAAGAAAACTTTAAAAACCCCATTTCCTCAGTTTCACCATCTACTTCTTAGATACTAATGGAGTAGTGAGCACTTTGGCTTTAGTAGCAAAGTATAAAACTAGAAGAAAAAGTGCGAATAGGAGAAATAAGAAAAATGATATTTATTGTAAAGGTAGCAACAAACAAAGAAGACAAAGCAATAGAAATGATTGTAGAAAGAACAAAAAAGAAAGCATTGAATGTATATGCACTTGCACGCCCTCACGGCTTAAGAGGATATATTATTGTAGAATCAGAGGATAAAGATTCTGTTCAGGAAGCAGCTTTTAATCTACCATATATAAAAGGAATAATTGGCAAGACTGTTTCATATGAAGAAATAAAACAGATGATTGAACCAAAGGTAGAAGACATTAATATAAAAGTGGGCGATATGGTTGAAATGATTGGACAGACATTCAAAGGAGAAAAAGCTAAAGTAACAAGAATAGACACTGCAAAAGGGGAAGTGGTTGTCTCATTGCTTGGAGCATCAGTCCCAATCCCAGTAACAGTAAAAATGGACAACGTAAAGGTTATAAGGCGTGAATCAGAGGAATCTGAAGATAATTCAACTGATTCAGAAAATAAAGAAGAACCAGATGATGATCTAGGAATATAAAATGGCAAAAATAAAATTAATGGTTGAGGGAGGAAATATGAAGCCAGGTCCGGCAGTATCTCAGCAGTTAGGACCATTGGGAATAAATATTGGAAAAGTAATGTCTGACGTAAATTCTGCTACTTCAGGATTTAAAGGAATGAATGTTCCAGTTGAAATAGATGTTAATGCAAAAACAAAATCCTTTACAGTTCAAGTTTTTTCTCCAGGAGTTTCAGAGCTATTGAAGAAAGAATTATCCTTGGAAAAAGGGTCTGGTTCTGCAAAGAAAACAAAAGTTGCAAACATTGCCATTGAACAGATTATAGGAATTGCAAAGATGAAGATGCCAAATCTTCTCGCCAAAGATTTGAAAGCCGCAGTTAAATTAGTAGTTGGAACTTGTCAAGCTTTAGGAATTCTTGTTGAAAGCAAGGAGGCAAAAGATGTTGAGAAAGATATAGACTCTGGAATTTATGATTCTCAGATAAAATCTGAAAAGACAGAGCTATCAGAAGACAAGAAAAAAGAATTAGTTAGATTCTTTACAGATGTTAAAGTTAGACAAGAGAAAGAAGCGAAAGTCGCGGCAGAAGCAGCAGCCGCAGCAGAAGCAGCGAAAGCAGCTGCGGCAGTCGTAGCAGGAACACCTGCTCCGGGAGCAACACCAGTCGCAGGCGCAACAGCAACACCAGCCACAACAGGAAAAGCAGCAGCGACAACACCAGCTACAGCACCAGCAGTGGTAAAAGCAGAAGCCAAATCAGCCACAAAGAAGAAATAATTTTTTATTTTTATAAAGAAGAGTAGAAATCTATTGGATTTATTACAAACTCATTAAGGTGGGGAAAGTTTTCTTCATTAACAACTACCTTTTCTGTCTTCCAGAATCCACCTTCATCTTGTTTTCCAGGTTTGTCATATCTTGCTTCTTCATCAATGGATGACCTCACCTTTTTGCCTTGCCCAACTCTTTTTACATAAGCCTTAGAAAATGTTGTTCTATCTGCATTAATTTCTGCCTGAGTTATTTGTCTTGAAGGATTTCCATGAAGTAAAGTCAATAAAACCTTTCTAGCCCCTTCATCTCCATTTAATGCTCCAGCAAATTCCAATTCTCCAGTTCTTCCATTTCCATTTTCCCATGCACTGTTTACAGCATCATAAATTGTCTGTTGTTGCTCCCAGCCTTCAAATGAAAATCTTTCCAATAAATGTGCAAAGTATGAATCTTCAGCACCTGAAGCATCTCCCAAGTCTACAAGACGTCTATTAACTCTTCTTTTGTCTGCCTGACTGAATCTTAATAGATTTAAAAATTTGAAATGTAATACACCCTTTGCAAATGTATTGAATCTTGCAAAATTTCTCGCTTCATAATCTTTAACACCAGACCAAATAGCAAGCAAACCTTCTTGTCTTTGAGAGTCTCTATCTATTCCCTTAACATGTTTATTCTGAACAAAATCTTCCAAACTTCCTCTGCACAATTTAACAACTTCTGGAAACAAATCCATATCTTCTCTTGCTTTACACACAAGCCCATAATCCTCACATGCTTTTTTTGTTCCAGGATTTGCGACAAGCAAATTCAGAGCATCTCTAAATCTGGCTAAAAAGATTGAAGAGTTCATCTCTTTTTCAGATGCAGTTAAAGGCCTATTTAATTCGCCTTGTCTTATTAGGATATAGTCTTCTCTTTTATATTTCGCACTTAAAGCCCTTCTAATCATCACTTCCAAATTTATTTTTAATACTGGCCTTAATATTTCAAAAGACAAACCGCTTTGCAGACACGCTTCTTCAGCATAATACTCTATTCTAGACATAAATTCATCTCTGTAAACTTGAGCAATTTTAGGATCATATTGTTTGGTAAATCCAATAGCCAAGGGATAAACTCTAAGCCTTGTAGGGTATATGTTTAATCTAATTTCTCTTGTATCAAGAAAAAAATTTCCAGATTTTTGTGTACGTATAACCTTCTCATGATTAAAATCTGCACGAGGATTTTTTCTTTTCGGCATTATTCATTTCTTTATTTGTCTGTTATAAACATTTAGATAATCCTCAAATTAGGATACTGTCACCTTAGAGGTTTATCCCTCGTAAATCTCTAGCACAATATTC
>JBBSYL010000023.1:0-18556 GCA_038045265.1 Nanobdellota archaeon
AACTTGAAGGAAAACATACTATTTAAGCTTAACTCACGATTATCTTACAATATCGTCTTTTACGCGCCGTCCTCGGGTGGGGGATGGAATAAGCCAGCATAAATTCCTATTGGTTTTGTATTGCGATTTTGTTTAAGCATGATTAAACGCCGAATGGTGTGTCTGGTGGGGGGACGCTTAAACGAAGCGAGTGGCAAGGATTGAGAATTATTTTTGGAACAAAAATAACCTGAATGAAATGAAGGGAAATTTCGATTTTGGTTAATCACCCTTAAACGAAGCTTATCAGGCCTTTTGCGAGAAGTAAAAGGGCTGGGGCCCAGAGGAATATGGCTGGAAGAGAAAATGCAAGAGAGAGGAGAAGTATTAATGCGAATAAAAAATCTAAGATACTTAATAACTCTCCCGAGAAAAGGAATAAACTCTTGACAAATAATAAACCAGAACAGAAAATAATGAAAGAAAAGAAGGGAGAAATTCCGAAGATAATCATAAGAAATGCTATTGCTGATATAATATCTATGCTTCCTAAAACCTTTAATGCAAACATCCAATAAAGGAAAAAGAGGTATTAATAAAGATTATTGGTATGGGGAGGTTGGAAGATAATAATAACCTTAATTATCTCCAATACGCCAATCATATAATCTATCAGTTAATAAATTTGGTTATTCTTACTTCATTTACTTCGAATTGCTATCTTTATACCTAAAAACAAAAAAAGATAAGAAGAAATAAAAGAATAAATTAATTCTTTCTTCTTGCTACGAACCAAGCAATTAATCCTATTACAACTATTGCTACTATTATCCAACCTATTATCTTTCCTGCTGATGAACCTGATTTCTCTTCAGCTCCTGAATCTGCTCCAGTTGCTGCGTCTTCAGCTTCCTGTTGCGTTGCCTCTGATTCTGCTGTCACCGCTTCATTAATTGGAAGGATTGTAACGTCTGCCTTACCATCTATTATTGAGTTCAATTTTACCGATATGTCGTATGTTCTATTGCTGTCAAGGTCAAACTTTCTTGTCTCTCCGACAGACATTGTGGCTTCTTGTGGTGTTGAAGCAACCTCAATTGTTGCTGTTGTTGAAGTTAGTGACTTGACACCTACATGATGTATAGTTCCAGATACTGATATTCTCACTCTCTGGCTTGCTCCAAGTGTCTTGGCTACTGAACCTTTGTCTTCAATGTCCTGTGAGTCGTCAACAAATGTGTTTGCCCAAGTCGTCGTACCTGCTGATGAACCTCCTGAACTTCCCCCAAAACTTCCTCCGCCAGTGCATGAGTCTGAAGAGAATGCTGTTATTGTGGTTCCAGAATTTCCTGCAGCGTCTGTGCAAGTTACTGTGTAGGTGTATGAACTTGAACAGCTTAGCCCCGTCTGAGTCACTGTCTGACTACTTCCTGAACCTGAAATTGTTGCAGCTTGATTAGTTCCTCCGCCTGATACCGAGCATGTTTTTCCTACTACTCCGCTTGTTGCATCTGATACAGTAACGTCGATAACTAACTTGCTATTGGTTGAAACTGCGTTCTTTGCAAGAGTTACTGAGGGGGCAGTCCAGTCAATTGTGATATTTTTCTGGATGCCTGTTGTGTTTGTCGTGTTTGCTCCCAGATTAATTAAATCAGAGTTGTCGTTGATTAATGTTACGTTTATTAAATAGAACCCTTCCAAAATATGTGCTCCAGAGAAGTTTGTATATATTGTATCATTTAATCCTCCACCTGCATGTGATGTGGTGACATTTGTATAGGTTGCCGTTCCATTTGTATTGTACAAAGAAATATTTGCAGAGCCAATTCCGCTGTGCGTATCATTAGCAGATATATTGATTAGGACTTCTGTTTTTGTAATATACGTTTCACTAGGGAGAATGAACGCTGCTTGATAAGGTGCAGTTGTGTCATTTATATGGATTGTTAAATTACGCTCAATGACGGATGAGTGATTGGTTATATCTATGCTTATATTGTATTTACCTGGCGCAGATCCTGTTAAGTTAAATTGGAATTTACCACTTGACAAGTTTGGTATAAGGCCTCCAGTATCGACGCTTGTATTCGTCCAATTTGCTGTCGATGCAGAGTAATTGAAGGTTGAGTTCCAGGCAACATAAGTTCCGCTTGTGTCTCTCAACATCGCCCTAAACCCATTAGCACCAAAAGATAATGTTGAACTTGGAAGAGTTACATTGACTGAAGTTATGTTAGCACTGAGTGTCTCGTTCACTGTGAAGTTCATAATAACATAAACATCTTCATTTATTGTGGTAATATTTCCGGATGTACTATTTCCGGCACTATCTCCTGCACGATTGGTCCAAACCGGAAAGTCAGCAGCAACAAAACTTGCAAGAAACAAAAACGAAAGTGTTATAACAAAGATTGAGGAAGCAATTATAGTGTTTTTTGCCTGTTTGTTTAATGTTATCATGATGTCTCTTTTTTATGAACCCTTTTTGATTATTCAGTTAAATTTGTCAAGTATTTAAATCTTACTATTTCAAAGGGGTTCTATAAAAATTGAAAAAATTTTTAGAAATTTTAATTTTTTCCGATGGTAATTTGCTCTTTCTAATTTATTTCATTGAGGAAAGATTGTTTTTTCTTTTAAAAAATATTTTATCAAATTAGCTCAACTTTTAATTGCTTCAAATTTCTAGAAGCTCTTCTCCTGCCATTATCACATCTTTTGTTTTAATATTCTGCAAACAGTTAAAATTATTTTCAAAAGGAAGTTTTCTCATGCTCTTGTATGCTGGACCTTTATCAATAAGTACTCTATGTCTCTTGCTGTTCAATGGCCATGCTCCGACACTTTTAGGTACAGAGGGCCCCATTAATTCAACTATCTTGGCTTCAACAGGTTTTTGATAAGCGATATGAACAATGCTTGTGTCGGTTGCAATAAGCAATTTTGCCTTTTTTAGCAGGGCTACACTTTCTCTTATAGTAAACTTACCGCATACATTTATTATTTTATTTTTTGAAAGTTCATTTATTTTTTCAGCTAATATGCTCTCACTATCGCTTCCTGTAATTAATATTTTATATCCCTTTTCTGAAAAATGGTCTGCAACTTCTGCATACCTATCAAGATTCCATAAATGGGGAGCCCACTTTCCTTGTCTATAAGATTCAGCAACATATTTTCCTCCTGGATGGATAACAATAAATTTGCTTATATTATTTTTCTTCAAAAATTTATTCGCTTTATTTTCTTCAGTTTTTGTTATCTCAAGAAAGGGTTCTTTCTTTTTAAATCTGAATCCTAAAGATTCTAGCATATCATATCTATAAAGAATCATCGGCTTGTCTGTAAAAGGATTTATTTTTCGTGTACATCCAAACTCTCTCTTGTCAAAGATATTTCTTATGCTAAAACGAGTTCCGCTTATTACATATTTAATAGAAGCAAAGTCTCTAATTCTAAGTTTGCCGGACGTAAAGATTATTGCTGCGTCAATTTTCTCTTTTCTAATTTTATCAAACCAATTTCTCTCATTATATTCAATAGTTTTTATCTTGTCAAGCTTTCCGAATTGCTGTATGGTATTTTTATCGGAGAGAATAAAGATTCTTACATTAGGATAATTCCTGCTAAAATCATTTAAAATACCAAGAGTAACAAAGTCCCCCCCAATATTTCCTTTCTCTTGATTTATAAGAACGGCAAGGACATTCTTTATCTTAGCAGTTTCTATTCTCTTAAACTTGCTGAAATCAAAAATTAACCACACTAAATATTCTAACAGCCTGAATGATTTTCTGAAAAAGGTTGCAGAAAGAGTCTTAACTTTTTGAAATTTTCCAAGCATGGACATATGTAGACAATGTATTTTATAAAGTCTTCTCAAATATTATGTATGTGGCTCCAATTTTTCTTATCTTGTATAGAATAGATTATAGATTTTCTAAGTAAGGGGGAGACAATTGAAAGAACTATCATCCTAATAAAGTAGGTTAGCAAAGAAGATTTATTCTTTTTCGAGAGCAAATAAGCATTAAGCAAGAATCTTTTTTCTAAAGCAGAAGAAGAGAAAACTTCATAATCCATACCTTTTAGTTTTTTGATCTTTACTAGGGGCAGAGAGATTAAACAAGTATTTTTTTTGTCTATTATATCAATTTCCTTCCCACCGAAAAAAGATCTAAACTTATTCAAATTCCTAATAAAATATTTTTTTGTTGTAGCAATCTGATTTATTGATAGAATTTGACTGAATTTATCTCCGTCCAATTTATAAAATGCCTTGTAAACACTAGTTAATAGATAATCTCCAAGAATTTTGTCATTGACATAATAATCGCAACAACATATCTTTTTCTCCGTCTTCTCTAAAGCATATGCTTGAATATAATTTTTGTAATAAGAAGGAATATCATTCCCATCTGAAAAGGAAACATAATCAAATCCTTTCAACAATTTTTTAATTTCTTCAGTACTTTTGAAAATATCTCTGCTCTTCAGATTGAAAATTTTTCCACTAACTTTTGGAAACTTTTGCACAAAAATTACAGGATTTTCCATAATTTTTTTGAAAAGCCTCTTAAATTCTTCATAAACATTGTGATTCTGAACAGCTTTCTTATATGCTCTTTTCGCTATTTTCTCCCCCTCCTTTTCATGCTTTAGATAATAATTTATTTTTTTTATAAGATCTCTTTTGTCTTTGAACATTACTATCTCTTTTCCGTTTTTGAAAAGTCTAAGATAGCCTTCAAAGTAGTCAACAAGGCTGAACGATTTGCACAAGCCAAACTCAAACACTCTCCCTTTGATGTGTGGTTTTCCATCCTTATTTCTGGATAAAGCAAGGTTTATCTTGCTCTGGCTTATGCATTTAACCATGTCCTCTGTTTTTAATGGTCCTGCACAGAAATCTTTAAACTCTGAGTAATCTGTCCAACCGTTTCCAAAAATCCTCAGATTAATTTTATTTTTTATTAAAAATCTTGCAAAATCTCTTCTGGTATCTGAAGTTTTTCCTATAAATGTCACATCATATATTTTTTCAGTTTTTACTGGCTTAAACGTGTCTGAATTTACTCCTACTGTTCTGTAAATATTTTTTATTCCGTCTTTGTAATAGTTATCCATATAGCTGACTTGTGCTACTAAAGTGCAGTCCACAAAAAGTGCCTGATATCTTTTTAGCGGTTCAAAATCTTTATCATCATCTCCTGAAAAAGCAATTATTTTGGTTGATGGAGAAATTTTTTTTATTTTATCCATTGTCTCTATAGTCATTTCCTCCCTTCTAACAATCAGAAAAATATAATGGGGTTTTTCTTTTTCAACCAAAGATAAGAGAAGAGAATTCATTTTGTCGGAGCCGTAAAGATACCTCATCTTTCTTGGATCGAATAAGATTGTCTTTCCAAACAATCTTTTTAACGGGAGATAATAATTTTGATAAGGAGTATCTTTTTTGCTTGAACAGTTCCAAAAAGCAAAAATTAGTTTCTGCTTTTTGAGTGCCTTTTCAACTTCTTTCATAGGTATACTTCCCTTGTTCTTTTCAGTTTTCATTTAAAATACTCCCAGAAAACCTTTATAATCATTTAGGTTTCAAGTATCTACTTAGAATTATGAAGTAAAATGCAAGTAAAAGAAATATATTCTATTTATGAGATCAAAAACACGATGTGCTACCATGTCCTAAAGGACATGGTTTGTGACAAGCACTCGTGTCATCAAGGACGTAAGTCCTTGAATGCCATCAAGAATTGGAAATTCTTGAGGTTAGGATGTTCAAGATGCAACCTAGTCTTAAAAGACGAGGTTTTCTGTCAAGCATCTTGACATAATTATTACTACCTTTTGCCTGTTAAGATATAGAGAACTGCGTTGGATAGATTACATTTTGTATGCGGTTATCCATATATACATATTGATAATTTATTCTATGTAACTTTAGAAAGCTAAGCTCTTACGGTTTCAACAATAAAGTTGTCAGATTAATACATGTTAAGTCCAACCCATAAGTTAACATTTTCACACAATCTTCATTAAAGATAAAAATTATTGTGAAATGAATTATATGTTAAGTTAGAAGTTTACTTTACAATACAATAATCTTTATAAATGAAAAAAATGTCCGCCCCTCATGCCAGAGTCAGTTTTAATAACGGGGGGAGCAGGCTATTTAGGTTCTGTCCTGACAGATCGCTTCTTATCTCGGGGACATAAAGTAACAGTTGTAGATAGTCTAGTGTGGAATCAGAACTCGCCTCTCTTCTTTCTTGCTAGAGAAGGATACTCCTTTATTCATGGAGATGCGCGGGATAAAAATTTATTAAAGAAGCTTGTTGATTCTCATGATGTTCTCATACCTTTAGCTGCTCTTGTGGGGGCACCTCTGTGCGAAAATAGCCCAAGAGAAGCAGAGGAAATTAATACTGGTGCGATAGCGCTGATTGATGGACTAAGGAGTCCTGGCCAAAAGTTAGTCTTTCCAAATACAAACTCAGGTTATGGAACAAAATCAGGGGATAGTTTTTGTACTGAAGAAACCCCCCTAGAACCAATATCCTGCTATGGTAGAACAAAAGTAGAAGCAGAGCGTATCTTATTGGGCTCAAGAAAACCCACACTTACACTAAGACTTGCAACTGTTTTTGGACCCTCGCCAAGAATGAGGACAGACCTTCTTGTCAATGATTTAGTCTACAGAGCTCTTTCAGAGAAAAAGCTTGTCATTTTTGAAGGCCATTTTAAAAGAAACTTTATTCACATAAGAGATGTAGCGGATGCATTTCTTTATGCTATTTCAAACTTTGATAATATGAGACTTGGGGGAAAAAATCAGGCTTATAATGCTGGTTTGGACGAAGCAAATATATCAAAAGCGGAACTTGCTTATAAAATAAGGGAACATATTCCAGGACTATTTGTGGAACAGGATGAATTTGCACAGGATCCTGACAAGAGAAATTATATGGTATCTAATGAAAAACTTTCTAAGGTGGGATTCTCGGCAAGATTTACTCTTGATCAAGGAATAAGGGAGCTGATAGATTACTATAATGTTTTGCTACATCTAAATATCAAAGAGCCTGTGAGACTAAAAAATGTCTAAAGCTCTTATTTTATGCGGAGGTCTCGGAACAAGACTAAAGGAAACAGTAAGTGATTTGCCTAAATCTATGGCTCCTGTCGCAGGAAGACCTTTTCTTGAATATCAGATAAAATTTCTCAAAGCACAGGGAATAACAGATATAATTTTATGTGTATCTCATATGTCTGAAAAAATAAAATCCTACTTCGGTTCAGGAATAAGACTCGGCGTTGATATAACATATTCTGAAGAGCAGACGCCTCTCGGAACGGCGGGTGCAATAAAAAACGCAGAAAATTATCTTGATGATACATTCATTGTTTTAAATGGAGACTCTTATTCCCAAATAAATATTTTAGATTTGATAGAATTTCACAAAATGAAGAGGGCACTTTGCACCCTTTCCTTAGCAGAATCTCTTGAAGCCCAGTTTTATGGAAGTGCTGTTATGGATGGAAATAAAATAGTAGGATTCTCTGAAAAAAGCACAAATCCTAAAGCAGAGTTGGTAAGCAGGGGCATTTATGTAATGGAGCCCGCAATGCTTGACCATATTCCCAAGGACAAAAAATCTTCTCTTGAAAATGAAATTTTCCCTTCTCTTGTTGAGAAAAGCATGCTTAATGGTATCCTGCTAAAGGGCTATTTTGCAGACATAGGGAGGCCAGAATCATATAAAGCATTTAAAGAAAAAGTTTTGACTACTCTTGCTCTCGGGCAGAATAATACGATAAAAGATGCTTTGAAAATAATTCATGGGGGAGAGATAAATCTCATAATGATTTTAGATAATGAAAGAAAATTAGCAGGAGTTCTAACTGACAGAATAATAAAATCTTTTCTTCTTTCTGGAGGAAACATGGCTGATCCTGTAAGCAGGGCAATGAGATTCCCTTCAAGAATAGCAAAGTCAACAGACTCAAAAGATTCAATAAATGAAATACTCTTGAGCGGAGTGAACAGTCTCCCTATACTTGATGAACTTGGAAGAGTAGTTGATGTCCAGTTCAGGCAGGAAAGCTTCGAAGACATAAAGTTCCCAGTTCTCCGCGGAAAAGCTCCATTGAGAATCAGTTTCTCTGGAGGAGGAACAGATATTCCCTATTTTTTTGAGAAATACGGGGGATCAGTGATAAGTGTTACAATAAATAAATACTGTTATGCTACAATTGTTAAAAGGGCGGATAAAAAAATAATTATTGATTCTGACTTGACAAGTAGAAAAGATGTGGTGGTAAGCTCAATAAAGGACATAACTTATGACGGAAATTTCGATATAATTAAGGCTATTATAAAAATATTAAAACCTAATTTCGGGTTTGAATTGTACATTCATAACGACATCCCTCCAGGAAGAGGATTGGGCTCTTCAGCAAGTTTGTCCTCACTTGTTATTAGGATGCTTAGTAATTTGATGTCAAGAAATTACACAGACTATGAAATTGCGGAACTTGCTTACAAAGTTGAGAGAGAAGAATTAGGAATAAAAGGGGGCTGGCAGGATCAGTACGCAACAGTAACAGGAGGATTTAATTTTATGGACTTCAGTAAGGAAAAAACTATTATTTATCCTTTAAGACTGAAAGAGCATGTAATAAATGAATTAGACAGCAGACTTTTGCTTTGTTACGTCGGCAAATCTCATAATTCTGGAGAAGTTCATGAGAGCCAGGAAAAATCTTTTACGGAAAATGAGGAAGAAAAGTCAAAAAGCCTTCAAAATATAAAGGAGATCGCAATCAAGATGAGGGACTCTTTACTTATGGACAAATTAGAAGATTTTGGAGAACTTCTTCACACTTCTTGGGAAATAAAAAACAGTCTATCTGATAAAATATCAAATTCTAGAATAAATGAGCTTTACAATATAGGGATTAAGAATGGTGCGCAGGGCGGAAAACTTCTCGGTGCAGGAAATGGAGGGTACATACTATTCTTTTACGATCCAAAAATGAGAAACAAACTGAAAAAATCTCTAGAGGAATGCGGAGCGGAAATTACGGATTTCAGTTTTGAATTTGAAGGCATCAAAATTTGGGAATCGAAGGTTTAAGCAATAGAAAACAATTTAAATGGACTTTATATCAATTTTTATATAAAATATGGAAAAAAATTCAAAAATTTTCGTTGCAGGACACAGAGGACTAGCTGGGTCAGCAATCTGCCGAGCACTTGCAAGAAGAGGACACACAAATTTAGTTGCTCGAACTTCAACAGAGCTGGACTTGAGAGATCAAGGCGCAGTAAGAGATTTTATGGAAGGAGAGAAGCCAGAATATGTTTTTGTTGCAGCAGCAAGAGTTGGAGGACTACATGCAAACAATATACGCAGAGCAGAATTCATTTACGACAATTTAGCTATACAAAATAATGTTATTCATTTTGCTTGGAAAAATGGGGTTAAAAAGTTGCTTTTTTTAGGAACAAATTGTATGTATCCTAGAGAATGTTCTCAGCCGATGAAAGAGGAATTTTTATTCACAGGAGTTCTTGAGCCGACAAATCAGCCTTATGCAGTTGCTAAGTTAGCTGGAATGGAGATGTGCAACGCATATAATAGGCAATATGATGCCAATTTTATCTGTGCAATTCCGGCAAGCTTATACGGTCCAAATGACGACTACTCTTCAGCAAGCTCCCATATGATTCCTAAACTGATAAGAAGATGTCATCAAGCCAAGCTGATGGGCGAGGAAAGAGTAGTTCTTGAAGGTAGCACAAATAGAATGCGCGAAATGCTCTATGCAGATGACATGGCGGAAGGGTGTTTATTTCTAATGGAAAACTATAATTCTCCAGTACCGATTAATGTGGGGGCAGGTGTAGATCATTCCATCTTTGATTTGGCCGAAGCAGTCAGGAATGCTGTTGGATTTAGAGGAAGAATAGAGTTTGATGCAACGCATCCTGATGGTATGCCAAGAAAATTTTTAGATAGTGGCAAAATATATGCATTGGGCTGGCATCCAAGAATAAGCTTAGCAGAAGGTTTGAGAATTGCTTATGAAGATTTTTTGAAGGAACAGAAAAAATAAAAGACATCTATAGAGAATTGTGTACAAAATTAATACAGATTAACTCAATTCTCTTATGGATAATTGCCAAAACTACATACTAATCAATGTAATTATCCATAATTAGAAACAGCAAGAACAAATTCTCAGCCACTCTGATTTACCAGTCTTTTAGGAATAAGACTGCGTCTTTCAAGACGACTTTTTTCTTTCCAAAGCTCTATTTCTTTCCATTTCCCTGCATAGCCTTTCACACCTAGATAATCAAGAGCTCTTGTGAGAAGATTATCTGGAGCCCAGACATGCGGATGATTGACTTTAACGCAATCTGGGCCAAGATAAGGAGGAGAATAAAGAGGAGTATGAAAATTAGGTTTCCCTCTAGAAATATTTGCTTGATAAACTTCTGGATTGTCCAAAACATCTCCGAACATTCTACCGTTAAGATCTGATAAAGGTATAATGTAAGATTCTCTATTAAAATGAATAAACTTTCCATCTTTTTTCATTCCTTCTGCATCGAGAGGAACAGCTTCTCTTGAAGAGAAAGGAAGAAGCCTAACACAACTAAGATTCATTGCTGTTTGAGTTTCATAAAGAAAATCAATTAAACCATTCGCAGTAAAAAGATTTCTGCCAGAATCATCATAGACTTCAAGTGTATCTTGTCCACGTAGAGTCTGAAAGTCGCACGCAACCAATTCAAGTTCAAGACCAAGATTTTTTGCTGTTTTTTTAGCGAGTTCCAAACCATCTCTTGGAGCAAGGATTTTTTGAGGAGAACTTCTTGTTATAAACAAGCACTCTTCCACACTCTCTCTCAATCCTACCGCATATAATTCTTCAGCACTTGCAACTTTTCCTGCTTTATCTGGAAAGCCCGAGCATACTCCATGCAGAAGAGGATGAGTTGGTGCATGCCTGTCTCTTCTATGACAAACTATTTTTCCATCATTGAAAAGGTATAGTGCACCCCCTCCTATTGAATTAAGGGGAAATTCTTTACTTGCCAATTCGCTACAGCCATTACCGATAAGATTTGTAAATGTAGAAACTCCAAACTCCAAGCTCTCTCCAAGTCTTTTATCAGAATATACTGGGTTAGCAGGATAGTAAACTCTAACAAGCAATCCTTTACTAGTCACTTCTGCATCTGCTTTTTCAATCCTAAAGTGGCAAATATCTCCCATATTTATTTTTTATGCTTAGAGAAAAATTCATGTAAAACTTCAGAAGCTTTTCTCAGCTGTTCTCCTTCAGTGTATTGATGAAGACCAAAATGTATTCCATTAGTTCCTACATACTCTGCTTCTGGAAATTCTCCTATTTTATGTCCCATGAATTCAAAAGCCTTATGCTGTGTAGGCATCGCTCCCCAGTTTCTTTTCGCTCTTATATTAAGGGTGGGGTTGCTGTTCATAAAATCATGTAACTCTTTCGCATCGTATTGTGCAGGATCTTTAATAGTTACAGTATAAGCATGAGGGCAAATGACTTCATCCTGCCTTTCTGTGTTCATGTGAGCAAAATCTCTCAAGTCCTTAGTTGCCTCCATCATCCAGTATATATTTTTCTTGCGGATATTGAAAGTGTCCCAGAAGGTTTCTAAAGCAGCCCTACCTACCGCCGCCTCTAAATCGTGCATCTTGTAATTGCCCCCAAGTCTTACATGATCAAAATACATAGAACCTGGTTTTCTCCCGTGATTTCTCAGAGAAGTAGCCACCTCTGCAATTTTGTCATTATCTGTGGATATCATCCCGCCCTCCACAGAGCAGATTAGGTGTGCTATGTAACTGCTGAACGTTGCGACATCGCCCCATCTGCCGACGTATTTTCCTTGATAAGTTGCACCATGTGCTTCACAAGTATCTTCAATTACATACAAACCATGTCTGTGTGCAATATCCATTATTTTATCCATCTCGCATGGCTTCCCCATCAAATGAACAGCCATTATGCCTCTTGTTCTGGGGGTAATTGCCTGCTCTATTTTCTTAGGATTAATGTTAAGTGTCTCCCTTTCTATATCCACAAACACCGGCTTAAATCCTGCTTCTATAATAGATTGACCTGATGCTATAAAGGAAAGAGCAGGAACAATAATCTCATTGTCGGCCAGATTCAAACTTCTCTTTGCTTGAGGATGAATGTCAAATAAAGTTTTGCATGCTACTATGTCAGCACTCGTTCCGCTACTGACTGCTACGCTATGCTTATATCCAAATATCTCGCCCCACTCTTTTTCATATGCTTCAACTTCGGGACCTGCAGCAATAACATATCTTCTTTCCAATACTCTAGCAACATTTCCCTTCGCAGATTCATTGAATCTTAGCTCTCCAAAGTATAATGTACTATCTTCGTCAGCAAGGGATTTCATAAAAGAGTTCCACTTTGACTATTTATAAATATTATTATGCTTGGCAAGAGCTTAGCTTTCTAAATTTCCATAGATAAAATATCAATATATATTTTAACAGACTAAATGACTGCAATAATTATCTCGCAAATATAATCTCTTTCTTTTCTTTACATTTTACCCCATAATTTTGAGTGGATGCTATGCTTGTTTATTGAGGTCTTTCGAGCAATTTTCTTTTCGGAGTAATTGCATTCATTTCCTTGAATTTTCTTGCAGTGTTACCTCCAAATTGTTTGGCAACCCTTTCTAGATATACAGGGTCACTGAAATATTTTACCATTGCTTTATCTCTGTAAGACAGAACTTGTTCAGGCAGTAAATGGGCTGTAGGAAGATTTAAAGTATTATACCCGTGCTGTGAATATCCTATCCATCCCGGACCACCTTTTTCTTTATCTTCTGGTAGTAAGGGTCTAGAAGCATCCCAATTTTGCGGAAGAGGATATTTTCCTGCAGACGCCATTCTGTGCAATCCCGAACCAGGATATGCCATTGCACAATAAAAGTTAGGTCTCTCACAAGCCAGCCCTACAGCCAGGTCATATGTTTGTTGCATTGTTTGAGCATCATCATCAGGTAGGCCGAAAATATAATTCCCAACTATATAGATACCGTTATTTTGAATTGCTTTGACCACTCTTACCATATCGGTTTCTCCAAATCGGCCCTTGTCAACGCCCTCTCTTACATGTTTGCTTCCAGATTCTATTCCTAGAGCAAGCCAGTTAAATCCAGCACTTTTCAAAAGTGCTAAATTGCCTTCCTTTACAGTATCTACACGAGCATAAGCCCAGGTGTTGAGAGAACTTCCTAAATTGCGTGCAATTATTTCTTGAGCTATTGCAGTGTAATGTCTTTGATCAAACACAAACATTTCATCAATTATTTTGAGATTTAATCTTTTTTTTGGTGTGGCTCCATGCAATCTGACAACTTCTTCAATTTCATCTACAACTATTTTAGGATCTCTGGTTCTTATTCTATTTTTTGCTAGTCCTCCGTCGTTGAATGGAGCATTGATGCAACAGAAATCACAGCTGAATGGACAGCCAAAGCTTGTGTACAGCGACATGTAAGGTTGTCTCTGATCTAAATTTTCCAAGCAGTGCCAGTCGTGTGCACGATAATCTTTAATCGGTAAAAGATCCCAAGCTGCTTTTTTGAATGTTTCATTAAATTCTGCAGGCTCAAGCAATTTTGCATGGAGACCTTCTACAACTAGACCCTCCTTAATATACCAAAGTCCGGGAATCTTATCTCTTTCCACTCCCTGTAAAAGTCCCAATGTAGTGTGAAATCCATCTCCTCTTCCGACATAATCTCCAGAACCTTCCAAAAGAGTTTTCTGTGGCAAAGCAGCAGGATGCGTTCCAGTGAGAAGAACCTTATGATTAACATCTAATTCTTTTAATGTCTGGTTGAAATCTGTAACCCAATCCATGAGTTGCGAAGATGCTGAAGGATGATTACCGTGCACCTCAATCTGCACAAGCTGTGGATTTGTTTCGTGAGCTATTGTTGCACTTTTTTTTGCAGATAAACCAAGAACGTTGGACTCCAAAATTTCCACAGAATGCCCTCTATTTCTTACAAATTCAGCAGTCAGTGCTGCCCGATAAGGTGGCTCTAGGGCAGGATAATCCATTGCTTCTTGAGCTTTCTGATATACATTTGTAAAAGAGGGATGAACCAAAAGCAATTCAGGACCTTTTCTGTTCTTTACTAAGGGAGAGGTCATCTTTTTGAGCATATCTTTTCCTATTTAAAGTTTGCTATATTGATAGGAAATGTTAACGGGATACTACACGATTTTTAGCAAATTAACTTTAAGGTAACTTTTTTACCTTATCTATTATTTTTGAAGTCGATATCCCTTCAAACTCTGGAGGATACCACCTTGGCAATACAACCATTTTCACATTATTTTCCTTGGATAATTTTTCCCTTGTAGGTATATCAAAAGCATCTTCATTGACAACATAAATATCGGGATGAAGATTCTCAAAAGTTATTCTGACTGTTCCAAGAATCTCCCCTGTGAGTTGTTCGGAATTGATGAAAACATAATCAACAGGTTTTAAAGAGTCTATTGTTTTAAGCCGAATATGTTCATTAAGAATCGGCCGATTGTCTCCTTTTCTTTTTCTCAAGGAAGCATCTCTTCCTACACCGACGACTAATATATCGCCAAGTTTCTTGCAATCCTCAAAAAAAATGATATGCCCTGCATGAGTAAGATCAAATCCTCCAGAGCAGAAGACTATCTTCCTACCTTTATATTTTTCCCTCAGCCCCGGCAGATCCTCAATGTTTATTACAACCATTTCTATCCGAGAAAACCCCTATATATAAATATTTTTGCAAGAAGATTTAAATACAGATTTCATTGGGGTCATTAATGAGAAAGATAATTCTAAATCATCATGTCAGCACGATTATTGCAAAATGTGGGGAAACTGGAGAATTTTTATTTGGAAAGTATGACTCAAGTTACCCTGGCTTGAATAAACATTTGATAGGAAAAGTTAAGTTGCTTGGCGGGAATTATTTTGCTGGTAGAAACCATGACATCTCTCCAGAGGAGACATTAAGGAGGGAGCTTGGAGAGGAATTTTCAGGAAAGGTGGCGACTGAAGGCGAGATGGCTACCTTACAACGGCACGTTTTTGCAGATGAGGAAGAGATAAGACAAGTGAGAGAGGCTCTGCTTAACTTTGAACCATTTCAGGATTATTTTATCCATCTGCCCAACCAAGAGAATAATCCTCAAATATATTTTGTCCAAAGCGTATATATATCATTTATCTCTAAAGGAATTATAAAAATAGTAAAGGACAATTTGAGGAGGGGGCACTCACTCACAAATGAAGGACTCATTGCAGTCCATAGTCTGAAAGATATCATGGAGAGAAGGCCTGCTACTTTTGGAATAACAGGTTTAATTATCGGACAAGCTGAAAGAACAAGTGTTCCATATTGCTTTCAAGACGCCCTTACATTTGCTCCTATCGGATTGCCGAGAAGAACATATCCAATGTATTTGAATAATTTTGAATATAAAGATTATTCTAAAGAATAAAATCAATAAAAAATAGGCAATGCTTATGCCTGCGAAAATTGCAAAATACATCAAAAACACGATGTGCTACCATGTCCTAAAGGACATGGTTTGTGACAAGCACTCGTGTCATCAAGGACGTAAGTCCTTGAATGCCATCAAGAATTGGAAATTCTTGAGGTTAGGATGTTCAAGATGCAACCTCGTCTTAAAAGACGAGGTTTTCTGTCAAGCATCTTGACATAAACATTTTTATAGTACGAATTTAATAAAAAAATATGAACGAAGCAGTTTTTTTAGATAGGGATGGAGTGCTTAATGAAATAAAAGCAGATAAGGATTTTTATTATAAGGAAAGTGATATATTTTTTCTGCCAAAAGTTTTAGAAGCACTTCATATCATAAAAAATAAAGGATACAAAATATTTGTTATAACCAGCCAGCCCGTGATTGCACGAGGAATTGCTTCTCTGGAAGATGTAGAAAAATTGCATAATTTCATGAATGAAGAGCTCGAAGGAGCAATTGACAAATTCTATGTTTGTCCTCACCATCCGGAAATGCATCCAGACGTTCCAGAGCATGCGAAGAAATACAGAATAGCCTGCAATTGCAGAAAGCCTCTTCCAGGAATGTTATTCAAGGCAGCAGAAGAGTTTGGAATTGACTTGAGTAAAAGTTGGGTAGTTGGAGATATGATAACCGATATTGCGTGTGGCAAAGCAGCAGGATGCAGAACAATACAAGTTTTTTCTCCACACAGCAATAGAATAACGAAGTCAGCAGCATCTTTTGACAAAAATATTAAACCAGATTACTATGCGGAAAACCTAATGGATGCTACTCGGTTTTTCTAACCTGATATCCAAGATGATTTAAACATTCATCAACGCACTGACTGACTTTTTTTCCAGAAGTGTTAATCAGAAGATGAGGGTGTGTTCTTAATTCTTTTGGAATCATTGGTTGCTCTTCTGTCATAAACCTGTGAAAAGATTCTCTTGAAGAAGTAGGAGAAGCAGTTCTCCCATTTCCTCTTATTAAATCGACTCTTTTTCTGGCGGCCTCGTCAGCTTTTGAACGAGCAACAGCCCTGTCATAGCATTCATCTTCATCGCACGCAAAATGAATAAGATATGAAGGATGACTTGAGAAAAATCCCGAATCTATAATCTTTTTTAATGTTCCGTCCTGAATCTGCCTTGTAGTTATACAATCAATAATGGGCACCTTTCCCGCTTCAAGATTAGTTCTAGCTAAATGCATTTGAACAAAATAAGACTGATCTCTCAAGTGCCTTCTGTAAAATGCGTTGTGCGGGTCAACTTTCCACATCTGCCCAAATGGAGTCACTACTTTGTGCATATGATCTGGATAAATTCCAGCATGAGCAACATATTTTTCAAAATCGGGTAGCTCGTCTGTGTGTGTCGGAGAAACGTAAGAGTTGCCTTGATTAATGTCATCTCTGTCTAAATAGAAAGCATTGCTAATTCTTTTTGCTAATGCCGTCATCACACTAGTTTTTCCGACAGCCATGATACCAGAAGAAAAAATAACACACGGCTTTAATTCAACTTTCTTAGGCTCTAAAATAAAGGGTCTATTCTCCATAATGAAGATTTCCCTCCTCAACTAAAAGAGTTGATTTCTGTGTCTTGTTAGATAAAGCCCCTAAATAAGAAGGCACAATCATATCTGGATTAGATAATTTTATTACATTGATATTGTGCATCATTGTTCTAAATTGTTCGGTGTGGTCTTGGCAGTGCTGTGCACCAGGACTGAAAGGAATAGTGCTTCCTACAATAGTTCTTATTATAACTTTTGGATTTAATCTTCCGCATGATAAATCACGAATCTTATCAAGATGATTAATCAACTGATTCGCTGCGAGAAGAACAAAATCAAATCTTGGATAAACAGCAATAGGAACATATCCTGCCATCGCCAAACCGGTGCAGATTCCCATTTGAGCTTCTTCCATTATAGGTAGCTCAACCCTTTTGTCTAATGGAATATCTTTGAAAGTTTTATAAGTAAATCTGCTTCCAGGAAATCCCACTGTCTGCCCTAAAAAGATTGTTCTTTCATCTTGGGCTAAAGTTTCCATCGCTTTTTTCAATTCTGCGCAATATCTGTTAAGTTTATCCATTATCAGAATCCGACCTCCTTGCCGACTCCCTGATGAGGAGCTTGGTTCTTATAAAAATATCTTATTGTATTGGCTCTTCTAAGAGGGCTTATACCTCCCCAAACTTCTGCAGTCGGAGTATCAACACTCATACCATTATGTTCTATGACAAATGTTATGGGAAGTCTCATATTATCAGCATATTTGCTCGTTTCTTCAAATATTCCAGTTTCAGCAGCCATGTCTCCACAGAATGCCCAAACATGATTTTGAGAACCTTTTCTTTTCAGGGCAAAAGCGTATCCAACCGCGATAGGGAGCTGGCCACCGACTATTCCTGTAGTAAAAATTCTATAATCTGGATGAACAACCTCCATGCTCTTTCCTTCTATAATATTCTGCTTGAGCCATTCTCTCGGAACTCCATGTAACAATGCATGCAGATGATTTCTGTATGAGCCGAATACCCAATCAGAACTTTTTATTCCTTTAAAAGCAGGATGATCTGATTTTGCAGAATCATGCATCTCTATCTGGCATCTTCCCTGTAAAGCACTTATTCCTTCTTGAGTTAAATCTGTCCTGGAAGAGGGAATATATTCTCCCTCCCTTAATCCCCTGAATATTCTTACTAACGCTTCCTCATTTCCGATGGCGAAATGAGATGGGCCCATTATTCCTCCGTTAATATAAAGATTCGCCATTTCCTTTTCAAAACCTCTTAGAAATTCTCTTGCCTCAGCAATATCAGTAAGATTCATATTTTTTTTCATAAAAGAAGGTATATAAAGATTATGGTGAACAGTAGATGAACATTTCATTTCAGCATAGATGGTTTGACTGAAATATTATACGA